>JAITGZ010000139.1 GCA_031280335.1 Deltaproteobacteria bacterium
GCTCCGCCGTCAGCGGCCGGCGCGCTTTGAAACCGCCGGGTTCGTTTCTTGTAATTAATGACAAAACTGTTATATTCGCCTGATTGGAGGCATCATGCGTCATCTCTTCCGTATTGAAATAGTAGCCGTTCTGCTGCTCATGGGCGTCTTGGCCGTTCCCGTCCAGGCGGAGGAAAACGCCTTAAATAAACAGGAACTGCGCGCCATGCTGCGCGAAATCATTAAGGAAAACCCCGGCCTGATCCTGGATGTACTGCGCGAACACAGCGAATTTGTGTTGGCCGTGGCCCAGCAGGGCGCGGATATGCAAAAGGAGAAACAACTCCTCGCCCAATGGAAGCAGGATATCTCCCAACCCAAAAGCTTCAGACAGGATGGACGCCCCAGCCTCGGCCCGGCGGACGCGCCGGTGACCATCGCGGTCTTTATGAGCTTTACCTGCACTTACTGCCGGCAAATGGAACAGCATATCAAAAAGCTGATGAGCATTTATGAAGGCAAGATCAGGCTGGTTTACAAACTGCTGCCCCTGCCCAGCCACCCCAACTCGCTTGAATCGGCGGAATTCATGCTGGCCGCCCACAAACAGGACATGAAGAAAAGTTGGACGCTGTTTGACACCCTCTTTGAAAACGGCGACAAAATCGTCTCCAGTAACGGACAGGCCTTTATACGCGCCGCAGTCGCGGACAGCGGGCTGAATCTGAAAAAGGTCCTGAATGAGGTCAAAAGCGACAAGGTGCGGAGTATATTGCATGAAGACGAGGAAGACGCCCAAAAATTGCAGTTTCAGGGCACGCCCTCCTTTTTGGTGAACAATCTGGTGATCAGAGGCTATATACGTGAGGATCTGTTCCGTCAGGCAGTGGATATGGCCCTTGCTGAAGCGCATAAAAAATAATCCCTGTCTGACGGGAGTACACATGACCAATGTGTCTTAAGCGCTTCTTCCTCTCAGTTCTGGGCGTATTGTGCGCCCTTGTTTTTATGACCGGTCCTTCAGCTGTTCCGGCTGAAAGTTCCCTTTTTACGCCTTCGGACAAATTTGACCCCAGCTGGCTCCCCCTGTTGCACAGATTGAAGAAAGACAATGTTTACAGTACAGATGTCGAACACTGGTTTTCCACCCTGCCGCGCCCATATTCCCCCGTGCCCATGGGCGCGAAGATAAGCCACCTGTTCAGAATGCGCTTTATGCAGCCGAGTTTTGCTTTTTTTCGCAAACCACCCACTCCTCAAACGCTTTACGACGGTGTGGTGAATGCGGAAAACATCCGGAACTGCCTGAATTTTTTGCATGAACACGCTAAATTGTTCCAACAAGTTGAAGAACGCTATTTTGTGCCCAAAGAGGTGCTGGCGGCCCTGCTTTTGGTGGAAAGCCGCCTGGGCAGCTTTGTCGGCAAAGAGAACTCCCTATGGACCCTGGCCTGTATGGCCGCTTCCAATCAGCCCGAACAAATCGTGGAGCATATGGCAAAACTCCCCTTCACCGAAGGGCATCTGGACTGGCTGCGCAGGGCGCTTCTGGTCAGATCCTCCTGGGCCTATGCCGAACTCAAGGCGCTGATCGAATACTGCCGCCGCTACGAACACAATCCCCTGGAAATTACGGGATCTGTCTATGGCGCCATAGGACTGGGCCAGTTCATGCCCAGCAACATCACCCCCTACGCTGTGGATGGAGACAATGACGGGCGCATTGATTTGTTCTCCCTGCCCGATGCCCTGCACAGTTCCGCCAATTTTCTCAAGGCGCACGGCTGGAAAAAAGGCACCGGCCGGGAAGCCGGATTAAAAGCGCTGCTCCGCTATAACAACAGTACGGCTTACGCCAACACCATCCTGGCCTTGGCCGAGGGTATGCTGGCAGCCAAAAAAAAGGCGTAGCGCGCATGTCCGTATTATTCTCCGCGCCAGGCCCGCAGCTGCGGACGGATCTGCTTGCAATACCAGCGGCCTTGAACAGGGCTATGCCCCTTAAAAACAAACACCGTCTGGATCTCCCTCTGGCCGTGCGCGATCTTTCCGTCCTGCTGACCATGGAACGAGGGCAAAGCCGCGGCTATTGGGCGCGTCCGCAGCTGGCCGGGGCTTATATGCATTATTTTATGCCCTGGAATATTTTGCGCTTGGTCCGCCTTCTGCGCGGTCTCCCATTGCTTTTGCAACCGGGGGATCATCTGCTGGATTTGGGCAGCGGCCCCATGACCGTACCACTGGCCCTCTGGCTGTCCAGGACGGAGTCGCGCCTCATGGAGCTGTGCCTGGACTGCGCGGATCAGGCCGGACGCCCCCTGGAACTGGGGCAAGGCGTCCTGCAAAACCTGGCCGAAGAAGCCAAAACGCCCCTGCCCTGGCAGATACGCCGTCTGCGCCTTCCCCTGGAGGCGGCCTTGAACGGCCCGCCAGAGCGTTACAGCCTGATCACCGCCGCCAATGTGCTGAACGAACTGCCGCTCACACGCCGCAGGGAAGGCCTGGAAGAAAGGCTGAACGCCATATTCCTGGGCATATGCCGGGCCCTGCGCCCCGGAGGCCAGGCCCTGCTGCTGGAACCAGGAACCCGCCTGGGCGGCGGGATTATCACCCTTATGCGCTCCCTGGCCCTGGAGTACGGCTGCCTGATTGAGGCCCCCTGTCCGCACCAGGCCCCTTGTCCGCTGGAACAGTTTCAGGGTGAAAGCGCCCTGGCGGGACATCCGCCCCCCGGAGAAAAATCCGCCTGGCGGCGCAACCCTCGCGAAAAAAAGGGCTGGTGCCACTTCAGCTTTCCCGCAACGGACGCCTGGCCTGAACTGATAAAGCTAAGCCGGGCCGCCGGGCTGCATAAAGAACAACTGCACCTTTCCTGCCTGCTGCTGCGCAAACCATACGGCGCCTGGCCCCGGCCTACGGGTGCCGGCCGGGACGGCCGCGCGCCTGAACCCGGCCCCGATGGAGGACGCCTGCGGCATGCGCCCCCCCCAGGCAGCGCGGAGCAAAAACTTTTGCCGGCGCGCG
>JAITGZ010000053.1 GCA_031280335.1 Deltaproteobacteria bacterium
ACCTGCACCTGGCTGAAAGCGCGGCGGAAACAGCCAAAAGTTTGGAACTGCATGGCTGCCGCCCGGTGGAGTGTTGCCGCCGCGCCGGACTGCTGGGTCCGCGCACCCTTGCGGCGCACGGAGTGGATTTGAATGATGAGGAGATGGATTTGCTGGCCGGGGCTGGTGTAAGCGTAGCGCACAACCCGCGCAGTAACATGAAGCTGGTTTCAGGCGTGGCGCCTGTGCCCGATCTGCTGGCCAGAGGCTGCAATGTGGCTCTGGGTACGGATGGCGCGGCCGCCAACAACCGCCTGAACATGTTTTACGAAATGTCCGCCTGCGCCTTGCTGCACAAGCTGGAGCAGGGCGACCCGGCCTGCCTGCCCGCCCAGAGCGTGCTGGATATGGCCACCTTGCACGGGGCCAGGGCATTGTGCTGGCCTGAACTGGGGCACCTTGTCCCCGGCGGACCAGCGGACCTGACCGTGTTGGATCTGCGCCGTCCGGGCATGGTGCCCATGCACAACCCGATTTCGCACCTGGTTTATGCCGCAGGAGGGGATGAAGTGCGCCTGACCATGGTGGAAGGCCGCGTTTTATATGAAGACGGGCGCTTCCACACCCTGGATTACCCCGCGCTAATCCATGAAGCTGCGGAGCTGGCCGCACGTCTGCGTAACCGGAGGGCCGCGGGCGGGCGGCCTGGGGCATGAGGGCGCTTGCCAGGGCGCAGCGCATGGGCCCGGCCGCCGTGCTGCTGGCTGCCGGGGTATTCGTCTCGCGTTTCATGGGGCTCATACGCGACAAGATCATCTCCTACCATTTCGGGGCCGGGCTTGAAACAGATCTGTACAACGCCGCCTTCGTCGTCCCTGATTTCATCAATTACCTGCTGGCGGGAGGGTATTTTTCCATCACGCTCATTCCCCTGCTGACCGGTTTTTTTCAGCGGGACGAAAAAGAAGGCTGGGCTTTTTTTTCCGCCGTCTTCTGCTGGGTCTCGCTGGCCGTGCTGGCCCTGACCGGTCTGGCCTGGTTCCAGGCCCCGCTTCTGGCCCGGCTTTCCGCTCCCGGCCTGGACGACCCGGCGGCCCAGGCCAGGCTGGCCTATTTTTTGCGTCTTGTGCTGCCGGCGCAGATATGTTTTATGCCCGGGGCCTGCTTTAGCGCCCTCTTGTACATGCGCCGCCAGTTCATTGTTCCGGCCTTGGCACCCTTGGCATATAACGGGGGCATCATTCTGCTGGGTCTGCTTTTCCTCCGCCTGTTTCCCCAGCGGGGGATGGAAGGCTTTTGCTGGGGCGTGTTTGTCGGGGCGGCCCTGGGCAGCTTTGTCCTGCCCTGGCTGGCCGCCGGAACGGGGGGGCTGAATCTTGCGCCGCGCCTGTTCCATCCGGGGCTGAAGGCTTTTTTACTCCTGGCCCTGCCCCTTATGCTTGGGCAGTCCATTGTGGCCCTGGATGAACAATTGCTGCGTTTTTTCGGTTCCCTGGGGGGAGAGGGGGCGATCAGCAAACTCAACTACGCCCGGCGCATCATGATGGTTCCGGTGGGTGTGGTGGCCCAGGCCGCCGGGGCGGCCTCCTATCCTTTTCTGGCAGCTCTGGCGGCCTCCGGGGACAAGGTTGGTTTTGAACAGGCGATGCGCCGGGCGCTTCTGACCTCCCTTCTGGTGATCATTCCTCTTTCCTGCTGGATGATCGCCGTCTGCGGCCCCACCATACGCCTGATCTTCCAGCAGGGCATGTTTTCCGCGCAGGCTGCTGAAAGCACGGCCCTGCTCCTGGCCGTCATGCTCTGCGCCGCCCCCCTCTGGGCCGTGCAGCAGGTAATCGGCCGTGGTTTTTACTCCCACCGCGACACTGTAAGCCCGGTGCTGGCCGGTACGGCCGCCGCCGCCCTCAGCCTGCCCTTGTACTGGCTGCTGACCCGTATATGCGGCGCGCCGGGAACGGCCTTGGCCGGGGTATGCGGATTGACTCTTTATGTGTTCTTTTTGTTGCGCGGCTGGGGCAGACGCTTTGGCGGCGCGGCCCTGCGCGGCCTGGGCCGCCGGGTAGCGCTGCTGTTGGCCCTTTGCGCTCCCTGTGCCCTGGCGGCGGGCCTGGGCGGGGCACGGGTGGAGGCCCTTTGCCCCGCCAGACCCATCATGGCCGCCCTTTTGAATCTTGGCGCGTCTCTGGCGATTTTTATCCTCTGCCTGCTGCCTTTGGCCCGCCTCTTTGCTCCATCCCTATGCAAAGAGGCGCTGGAGACGTTGCGTGGACTGCGGAAAAAGCATATATAGAGGGTCTTGGGGCAAATTAACTTTGAAAATACATTTTTTTATTGGGACTGCCGCCACCGGCTGAACCAACCCAAACAAGCGGGCGGATATAGAATATGATCGGCATTTCCAAACTATACTGCGGACAGGTGGAGCCTTCGGATGCCCTGCGTTACCAGCGCGCCTCCGGTAATTTGCCTTCCCATTTGCTGCAGTTTTCCAAAGATAAGAAGCCGGTGGTGGTCTGGAACATGACCAGGCGCTGCAATTTAAAGTGCGTACATTGCTATGCCAAGGCCGTGGCGGGCGGGGAGGACGCCATGTCCACCGCTCAGGCCAGAGCCATGATTGACGATCTGGCGGCCTACGGCGCGCCGGTGCTGCTTTTTTCAGGAGGCGAACCCCTGGTGCGTGAGGATTTGCCGGAACTGGCCGGCTACGCCACCAGCAAAGGCATGCGTGCGGTCATCTCCACCAACGGCACGCTGATCAGCCGGGAAAAGGCCAGGGAACTCAAGGCGGTGAACCTTTCTTATGTGGGCATTTCCTTGGATGGGGGCGAAGAGGTGCATGACCGTTTCCGGGCCGCGCCCGGCTCCTTCCGCCAAGCCATCCGGGGCATAGAAAATTGTCAGGCCGAGGGACTGAAGGTGGGGCTGCGCTTTACCATCAACCGGCGCAACGCGGCGGAGGTGCCCAAACTCTTCCGTTTGCTGGAGGATATGAACATACCGCGCATCTGTTTTTATCACCTGGTCTATTCCGGACGGGGTTCCGATCTCATCCGTGAAGACTTGGACCACCGCGAAACCCGTGCCATGGTCGATCTGATCCTGGATGAGACCCGCGCTCTCTTTGATAAGGGTTTGAGCAAGGAAGTGCTGACGGTGGACAACCACGCCGACGGGCCGTATCTGTGGATGCGCCTGCAGCGCGAAGACCCTCGTCGGGCGGAAGAGGTGTTTGAACTGCTCCAGTTCAACGAAGGCAATAGTTCGGGCCGGGGGCTTGCCTGCATATCCTGGGACGGACAGGTACATGCCGACCAGTTCTGGCGTGAACACAGCTTTGGCAATGTGCTGGAGCGGCCTTTTTCCTCCATCTGGGATGATCCGTCCATTTTTCTTCTGGCCCAGCTCAAGGAAAAACACAAACACCTCAAGGGGCGTTGTGCTGTGTGCCGTTTTTTGGGCATTTGCGGGGGTAACTTCCGCGCCCGGGCTGAAGCGGTTTACGGCGACCCCTGGGCGCCTGATCCGGCCTGCTATTTTACGGATGAGGAAATACGCCCGGAGCAAAGGCCGCAATGATTTTCTTGCTGCTTCTCGCTCAAACCCGCAGGGAGGGATGTAATGAGTGAATTTTTTCGGGGGCGGCGCCTGCGCATGACCCAGCGCCTGCGGGAATTGACGCGGGAGACGGAACTGCGCCCCAAAGATCTGATCATGCCTTATTTTGTGCTGGAAACAGAAGAAAAAGATCTGGTTAGGCCCATATCCTCCATGCCGGGGCAGGCCCAGCTGTCGCCGGACATGCTTGAGGCCGCCGTGGAGCGGGCGGTGCGGGCCGGACTTGGGGCGGTGATACTCTTCGGCCTCCCGGTTAAAAAGGATGCGGTGGGTTCCGGGGCCTATGCTGAAGACGGGATAATCCAGCGGGCCACGCGGCGGCTCAAAGAGCGCTACGGCCAGGACTTGCTGGTGATTACGGATATCTGCCTGTGCGAGTACACCGCGCATGGGCATTGCGGGCTGCTCAGTCAGGAGGGGGAGGTACTCAACGACCCCACACTGGAACTTCTGGCCCAGACAGCCCTTTCCCACGCCCGGGCCGGGGCGGACGTGGTGGCCCCTTCGGACATGATGGACGGGCGTACGGCGGCCATACGCGAGGCCCTGGACGACAGCGGTTTTGTCAATTTGCCGATCATGTCCTATGCCGTCAAGTACGCTTCAGCCTTTTACGGCCCCTTTCGTGAGGCCGCCGCGTCCGCCCCTAAATGCGGCGACCGCAAAAGCTACCAGATGGACTCGGCCAACCGGCTTGAGGCCCGGCGTGAGGCGGAGGCGGATGCCCTGGAGGGGGCGGATATCCTGATCATCAAGCCAGCCGGTCCTTATCTGGACATAATCCGGGATCTGCGCGAGCGCCTGGATTTGCCTCTGGCCGCCTATCAGGTCAGCGGGGAATACGCCTTGATCAAGGCCGCCGGGGCCAACGGCTGGGTGGACGAAAGCGCCGTAACCCTTGAATCTCTGCTGGGGATCAAACGGGCCGGGGCGGATATGATCATCAGCTACTTCAGCGCTGATTTGCTGCAAAAAGGGCTGCTTGGATGAAAGAACACATCGCTCGCCCTGATGAGGCGATGGATTTTTCAAACAATTGTTTAACAGCGGGCCAAGCCGGCCGGCGAGGCTTGGGCGTCCGCGTTCATGGGGCATTGCAAAAATGAAACGCCCCCAAGGACACGGGGGCGGGGATGCCGCCCAGGCCGGGCCGCGCCTCATCGCCTGGGAGGTTACCAGGGCCTGTAACCTGGCCTGCAAGCACTGCCGGGCCGAGGCGCACCCCGACCCCTACGCGGGGGAGCTTTCCAACGCCCAGGCCAGAATCCTCATTGACGGCTTCAGAGAGAGCGGCGACCCCATTATTATTTTTACCGGGGGCGAACCCTTGCTGCGGCCGGATATCTTTGACCTGGCCGCTTACGCCTCCGGCCTGGGCCTGCGTTGCGTCATGGCCCCCAACGGTACCTTGATCACGCCGGAAAACGCGGCCAAAATGCATCACGCCGGCATCCAGCGCTGCTCCGTGTCCCTGGACGGGGCCGAGGCCGCGTCCCATGACGCCTTCAGGGGCGTAGCCGGGGCTTTTGATGCCTCCCTGCGCGGGATCAGGCATCTTAAAGACGCGAGTCTGGGCTTTCAGATCAATACCACTGTAACCAGGGACAACCTGCGCGACTTTAAACGCATTTTTCAACTGGCTGAAGATTTGGGAGCCGAGGCTTGGCACATATTTTTACTCGTGCCCATGGGCCGGGGCGCGTCCCTGCGCGATCAGGTGATCAGCGCCGCTGAATACGAAGAGACCCTGAACTGGTTCTATGACTTCCGCCGCTCTACCTCCATGCACCTCAAAGCCACCTGCGCCCCGCACTATTACCGCATCATGCGCCAGCGGGCCAAGGCTGAAGGCCTGCCCGTAACGCCCGAACATTTCGGGCTGGATGCCGTAACCAGGGGGTGTCTGGGCGGCATAGGCTTCTGCTTTGTCAGCCACAGCGGCCAAGTGCAGCCTTGCGGCTACCTGGAACTGGACTGCGGCCAAGTCAGCCGCGCCCCCTTCCCCCAAATCTGGCGCGAGGCTGAAATATTTTTGCAGTTCCGCAATCAGGCGGCATATGAAGGCAAATGCGGACGCTGCGAGTATCACCGGGTCTGCGGTGGCTGCCGGGCCAGAGCGCACAGCCTTACCGGCAGCCACATGGCCGAGGAGCCTCTGTGCAATTACACCCCGGCCTTGGAAGCGCGTCAGGGAAGGGGTGCGGCCGGATGACCCATCCCAATACCCCGGTCATACCGGAGGAACTGGACGGCGGCAGTCTGGAGGCTGCCGGTGTGGAAAGCTCCAGGCCGGAATTTCTGGACGCCCTGGACAGACGCCTGCTCGGTGCCATTCAATCCGGCTTTCCCCTGGAATCCAGACCTTATGCCTTGCTGGGTGAATCCCTGGGGCTGACCGAGGCGGAGACCCTGGCCAGGGTACGGGCTTTGCGGGCCAAAGGAATCATCCGCCGTATGGGAGCCAATTTTCAATCTTCCGAACTGGGTTTTTACAGCACCCTCTGCGCCGCCGCCGTGCCGGAAGACCGGCGGGAAGCCTTTATCGCCTTGGTCAATCAACGGCCGGGGGTAACGCACAATTACCTGCGCCAACATGCCTATAATATATGGTTCACGCTTATCGCCCCCTCCAGAGAAGAGGCCCTGGCCGAGATCGCGGACATGGAGAGCGCTTCCGGCCTGCCTGTACTCAACCTGCCGGCGGAAAAGCTCTATAAGATCAAAGTCGATTTTGATATGGAAGAATAATTTTTTACCGGATCCCCCCGTACGCCCTGCCAAAGGGTTTTTAAACCATCGCCTTGGGCGGCTGAGCTTTCGGCGCGCCCGGACCCGTATTTGATAAACGCTTCCGAAAGGAATAATCATGTTTGAACTGGATCTGTGGATTGTGCTGGCTCTTTTGCCGGTTTATTTTGCCGCCGGCTTTATTGACAGTGTGGCCGGCGGGGGCGGGTTAATTGCCGCTCCCGCCTTTCTGCTCACCGGCACATCGCCGGATCTGGTGCTGGGTACGAACAAGCTGGCCGCCTGCATGGGGACGGCTTCTTCCCTGATCAATTACGCCCGCAGCGGGCTGGCCCTTTGGCGCATGGCGGTGGTGGGGCTGCCTGCCGCCCTGCTGGGTTCTTTTCTCGGCACCAGGGTAATTCTGCTTTTCGACAGCGCCTATATAGGCCGCCTCATTGTGCTGTTGCTGCCCCTGGGCGTAGCGGCCACGCTCATTCCCAAAAAAGACCGGGGCCGTAAGGAACTGACCCGGGCCGGGCTGTATGTGTTCACTCCGCTGGTCTGTCTGCTCATCGGTTTTTACGATGGTTTTTTCGGGCCGGGCACAGGCAGTTTTTTTATTCTGGCCCTGCATCTGGCCACGGGGGTGGGGTTGCTCCAGGCATCGGCCACAGCCAAAATATTCAACTTGGCCACCAATCTGGGGAGCCTGGCCGTATTCATCTTTTACGGCAAGGTACTTTTCGCCCTGGGGTTGCCCCTGGCTCTGGCCAATATAGCGGGTAACCTCCTGGGCAGCCGCATGGCCATCAAAATAGGTGCCGGTTTTGTGCGCCGGGTATTGAGCGTGTCCCTTTCCCTGCTCTTTTTTTCCCTGCTCTGGAAGTTCTACCTGGGGGCTTGAAGGCCATCGTAGCAGCGATGGTTCGAAAAGTTTTGCCGGTGCCCCGGCACCCCCAAGCCGTAACTGTGCCGCTTGGCGGCGCGGAAAGCGCCGCGCGGCTTTTTCGGATGTTTTATCGGGACGGGGCGCGGGCGCGATTCAGGGGGGCGGCCTCTTTCTCCACCAGGATCAGCGCCTTGGACCAGCCGGGGGCGGTGAACAGCAGCCTGTCCTTATGCCTGTAAATATCGCCCATATCCCCATAAAGCATGGTGAGGCGCGCATTTTCGGCCATGGACGCGAGTTCGGGAAGTCTGGAAAGGTCGAGCGTCTCCTCGCTGCTTTTGCGGCTGAAGTTGCTTATGGCGATTATGTAAGAAGGGGATGGCCCGGCCTGGGCGGCATTGAAGCCGTCTCCCGGCAGGCGGGCGACTGTGGCGATCATGCCCTCACCCTTGGATTGCAGGCTGCCGATGAGCGTGCCTTTATCCAGACTCAGTTCGCGGCGCAGCAAAAGCATTTCGATCAGGGCGTTGAGCGGTGATTCGGGGTCATTGATTTGCAGATCCAAGGGGCCGTAAAGACTGTAGGTTTCAGGAATGCCGCCAATCCCCGCCGTAGGGGCGTTTTCTTTATCTTTGAAGAGGGAGTAAGCGCCCATGGAGCTAAGTTTTTTATCCCATGCCTTCAGCGGATTTAAACGCGTGAGGGCCTGAAGGGAAAGAGGCATGGCACCCACCAGATCCTGCCCCCCGAACATAACGATACCCGGCTGCATTATCTTGAAGAATTGTAAAAGCATGTGTCCGCGTCGTATATCCGCCTGAGCGGCGGCATCGGTCCGGACATCGGGCGAAAGGCCCAGGGCCAGGGCGGCCAGCCCGGCAGGGGTGGTGTATAAAGTGGACCCTTCAAAGGCACCCCGTATCTCGCCGCCCGCCGCCGGCAGGACTTTGCTGCGCGCCTGCAGCAGGGTTTCTCCCAGAATGATGCCGGCCATATTGTTATCCAGGCTTTTTTCGCTTTCCTGGATGGTCTTCCACGCCCCCGGTCCGCTCAGGTCGGCGGAGGTAATGTCTTTTATGGACCGGCCGCCGTCCGCAGCCAGGGGATAGTCTTTATCCGGCATGTGCCGTTCTTCTTCCAGAGCGGCGAGTCCGGACATGTAACGCAGATGCGGCATGGTGTAATCTATGCCGTAGGGGCCGCTGGAGGCATGCACCAAGCGGCTGAAGTCGATATTCTCTTTTAAGGCTTCATCCAGCATGAATTGCAGGAAAAAGCTTTTACCCACAAGCAGGGCGTGTTCAGCCGCCGGGCTGAATACGCTGTCTTTGACCAGGTCAGGTCCGTTTTGCATGGCTTCGCGCAGCAGAGGCAAAGGCAGTTCATCCCGCAGCCAGGTCCAACCTCCGTAGGCCCTGCTTTGGCGGGCCAGTTCCCTGACCAGGCCGAGACTGGCCGCGTAGTTGGATTGGCCGACAATCTCCGTAGGCGCGCCGCCGGAGGCATCCAGCCCGATCAGGGGGGCGATCTGGCAGCCAGCCAGGGCATTGCCCAGAATACCCACCTGATAGATCAGGCTGCCGTTCAGGATCTTGCGGGCTGTCTGGCTCGGATCGTACAGGTTAAGCAGGGGGCGTTTGTAATTATAGGCGTAACGATAGACCCAGCGGCGCAAGTTGCCGTCCTGACCGCGTATTTCATCGGTGGCTGCCCAACCGCTTTGCGGTACGTAGGGCAGATTGTCCTGACGCATCCTTTCCGGAATCAGTCGTCTATCGGACAAGGATTGAATCTGTTCCCTGGTCAGGGGGCTTACCCGCCATTCTTCCCCGCTGCCGCTACTGGGGGGGAGCAGGGGCCAGTACTCGTCCGGCAGTTCAAACATACAGTAAAGTCCGGGGTATTCCCGAAAATTGCGCGTGGAAAGAAAAAAGTCCGGTCCCAGGCCCCCGGCCAGAGGCAAAATATCGCCACCCAAAAGAATTTTGCGTTTTTCGGCCTGGCGGAGTAGCTCGGCGTAATCTTCCTCGCTGCCGATACTCCGGGGCAAGGTGTACTGGATGATGTCCCCGCTGTCGCCGACGTGAGATTCGCTTCGCGTGTTATCCCATATATCCCCTCCGCTGCCGGTGGGGGCTATATAAAGGCCGCTGATGCCGGCCGTGCGCAAGGTGTCCCATAGCGCCGGATCTCCAAGCCGGCGCAGCGGCGGGTTTTGGGCGGAACCGCGTAAATTTTGCGGGTGAATGTGCAGCCAGACATCGCCCTTGAGCAGCAGTTTTTCCGGTATGGGCCTGGCTGATGGACGCCGCCAGTTCATGTTGGAGCCGGAGACAATCTGGGAAAGGCGCGAAGCGTGGCTGAGCATGGATTGACGTTCCAGATATTGCAGATATCCGGGGTCTGGACGGCCGGACTCCAGATTGGCCGAAGATACGGGCAGGGGGGGAGGTCTGTGCTTGTTGTCCGTGGAAAGGGCGCAAGAACAAAGAGAAAAGGCCAGGGCCGGAACAAGGACGGCCACGGCTGGTAAGCGGTAAAGGATGTTTTTGTTTTCAGACATAATTCCGGTATGCGGATAAAATCATCCGGCCGCATCACGGCCGCCTTGCGCCGTTAGCGGAGAAGGATGTAAAAATAGTCCCTGAAAATATGTAACTATTTTCAGGCTACAAGATAATTTAGAGCGTTTCAAGAATATTCTTCGCGTGACGTTCCAACGGGGCGGTTTTTTCAATCGCTGCCCGGCTGACAAATGTTGGAGTATTTTACTTTGAAAATATTTAAGGAAACGCTGATTTATTCGGGGTTCCGCTCCGAACCCCGCTGGGGGAATAAGAAAGGGGCATGTTTGCCCATGCGCAGCCTTATCTTTGCCGCCCCTTGGCATAATGGCAAGGCACCCTGCCGGGGGAGTTTGAGGGGGCAAAAGGGGCATGTTTGCCCAGGCGTTGCTTTACCTCTGCCATCCCTCTGCACAACGGCAAGGCACCCTCAAGAGAATAAATCAGCGTTTCCCTGAAGTTAGCATGTTCCAGGCGGCCGGGAGGAATGATCCCCGTACGGGGCTTGGGGCGATGTCCGCAAAAATGCGGCCGGCTACATTTTTTGTGGCTTGGCTGATCCCGTCTTCGTTCCGCTCCTGCGGAGGCGCTTTCCTTTTTGGCGGCCCGCCTGGAAAAACCCGGCTCCAGACTTGCCTCTGGGCCTGTGCCAGCCCTGGCATAGCCTTTGCTATCCCCCGTGTAAACGAGGGAAAGAACCGTGAACAGCAGCAATTTATTTACTTGGCCCGCCATGTTGGGGATGGATTTTGCCCTGCTCTGCGATTTTGATGGAGCTGTTGCCGAACGCAATATCATGCGGGGTATGCTCAGACTTTTTGCCCATGGTTCCTGGCAGAAGGCGGATTCGGCCCGCAGGGACGGAGTCATAAGCCAGCGTGAGTGTTTGGAAAAACAGGTCAGCCTTATCCGCGCTTCGCGCCGCCGCCTGGACGCTTTTTTGATGCAAACGCCTCTCCGGCGGGGTTTTGTGGAGTTTGTTACTGTTTGCCGGCAGGCGGGGCTGGATCTGACCATTATCAGCAATGGACTGGACTATGCCGTACACATGGCCCTGGCCGGTAACGGGTTGTATGATTTGCCGGTCATTGCCAATCGCCTGGAGTTTAAAACCTGGAACAGCTACGGGGTGTCTTTTCCGCACAGCGCTGTGGACTGTGGGCTGGGCGTATGTAAATGCAATGCGGCCATGGAAAAAGATCGCCCGATCCTCTTGATCGGCGGGGGTGTTTCAGATTGCTGCCTGGCGGATATGGCAGCCCTGACCCTCGTCAGAAAGGGCGGGGCGCTGCATCGCCACTGCCGTAGGGTCGGGCTGCAATATATGATTTTTGAGGATTTTTTTGAGGTGCGTACCCTCTTGAACGATTTGTTCCGTCATGGTCCGGCGCATTGCAGAGGCTGTCTTAGAGTATATTAACTCTGAAAATGTATTCAATACGGCTGTTTCAATCTTGAGCGGGGAACGGCTCCGCTCAGGGGGGAGTGAACTAATTTTTTTCCATCTCCAGGTATGATGCCATGATTACTTTGAGGCCCATGCCCGGAAAATGCACCTGGTATTTGTCCGGCGGCATAAAGCGCACGAGCTTGCCCCGGCCGAAGGTTCTGTGCTGGCAGTAACCCAGGCCGGCGGGCGTTGCCGGCGGTTGGGGCGCGGGGGCAGACGGAGACGCCGTGAACCTTGGCCTGTCAGGCGGAACAAGGGCGTCCGCCATTGTCCTGGAGAAGGTGGCGACGGAAGCCAGCCTGCTGGGGGCAGGTTCAGGCCGTAGTCCTCCGCCGTAGTCTTCGCGCCACTCTTCATACAAGGCGGGGGACAACTCGCGCACAAAGATGCTGGGGGACACGGGCATGCGCCCGCCTTTGCTTCTCTCGTATAAAGAGGCGGGCACGAACAGGCCCAGATAGTCCTTGGCCCGGGTGCAGGCTACGTACATCAGGCGGCGCTCTTCTTCAAAATAATCCTCGTGCATGCGGGCATGTCTGGAGGGAAAGCGATCTTCCACCAGATCCAGCACCAGCACCGCCCCCCATTCCAGCCCCTTGGCCGAGTGGATGGTGGAAAGGGTAACCGTGTCGCCGCGTTCTTCTTCTTTTACCAGGGGTTCGTCCAAAGAAAAATCCGCCGCGAACATATCCAGTTGGTCGTAATTTACGGCGATCTGGGCCAGTTCTTCCAAGCCTGGCCTGCGTCCGGGGTAGTCATCCGGATAGCGCGCCTCCAGCGTGGGCTGGTAGTGATCTATAATTTCTTCCAGCGTCCGGCAGGGGGGCAGGGCGGCTGTGCGCAGGTGTTCCAGAAAGTCCAGATGGGTTTTGAGTTCGGGATATTTGGCGCAGGCTTTGTCCAGGACGGCGCTTTCCCCTTCCTGCATGGCCTGGTGCAGTTTTAAAGAGGTTTTGCCTCCTATGCCCCGGATAAAGTCGGTAATGCGCCGAAAAGCGGTGAAGTCCAAAGGGTTAAGCAAGAGGCGCACAAAAGCCAGGGCATCCTTGATATGCGCCGCATCGGTATAGCGCAGGCCGCCGTATTTGCGAAAGCGTAAGCCCAGCTTATTTAATTGCGCCTCTGTATGGTAGGATTGATAGCCGGCCCGAAAAAGCACGGCAATCTCCCCCGGAGGATAAAGACGCAGCAGTTCAAGCACTTTGGCCGCAACCAGCTCGCCTTGGCTCAGATCGGAAAAAGGGCGCAGCACCTGGGGCGCAGCCTCGCCCGACCTGCGGGTGAACAGGCGTTTTTTGAAGCCGGCAGCGGCTTGGTCCAGTATGGCGTTGCATAAATTCAATACCGGCTGGGTGGAGCGATAGTTTTCTTCCAGACGGATCAGTCTGGCCCCCGGATAGGTGTCCGGAAAATTCAAAATATTGCGCACATTCGCCCCGCGAAAGGCGTAGATGGACTGGGCATCGTCCCCCACGGCCATAATGTTGCCGCTGCCCGGCACAGCCCCGGGCGCTCCGGGGTCGGCCCCGGCCAGCAGGGCGGCCAGGCGGCTCTGTACCATATTGGTATCCTGAAACTCGTCCAGCATAAGGTAGCGGTAACGCCCGCGGCAGTAATCCAGAGCCTCGGCCCGGCAGCGCAGCAGGTCTTCCAGCGCAAAGAGCAGATCATCGTAATCCATGAGGCATCTGGAGCGCTTCAGTTCGGCATAGTGCGCGGCCATAAGGCGTATGGCCTCGGCATGGGGGAGCAGATGTACAAACTCGCGGCGCAGGGTGTCTTCCATATCCTGCTCCCGGTTGCGGCTCTTGCTTAGGATGGCCATGGTGGTCTGATCTTTGGGAAAAGATCGATCCACCTTGCCCGCAAGCGCTTCGCTCCGGCAGATCTGCAAGAGGGATAGGGCATCGCCCGTATCCAGCACGGTGGGCTCGCGGTGGAAGCCGTCGGGCTTGAAGAGGCGCAGCACGGAATAAGCAAAGCTGTGAAAGGTGCCGCCCTGCACCCAGAATCCGCCTGGGCCGGTAAAAGCGCCGCTGCCATGCTGGGCGAGCAGCAGGCGGGCCCGGTCCAGCATTTCTTGCGCCGCCTTGCGCGTAAAAGTTAACAGCAGAATGGACGAGGCGGGCGCGCCGCTTTCCACCAACCGGGCCAGGCGATAGACAATGGTTCTGGTCTTGCCGCTGCCCGCCCCCGCAATGACCAGCACCGGGCCTTCCAGAGCGTTCACCGCCTCCAGTTGGGCCGGATTAAGCTCCGCCGCATAGTTGATCATTGAGGTGGCCTTGAACGGTATGCCTCAACCACGGTCCGCCCACTTCATCAGCTCTTCGGCCTCAGGGTTGCCCGGCGCTTCTTGCAGGGCCATCTTGGCGATATCGTAAGCGTCATCACGTTTGTTCCACGCCCGGTAAAGATTACCAAAATTGATCAGCGTTTTATAATTCTTGCCGAAGCGTTTAAGTACAAGTTTATAGATGCGCTCGGCCTTGGCGAATTCACGCATCTCGGTATAGACATTGGCCAGATAACCATAGGCCTTGCTGTCCCCTGGGTCGGCCTCAATGGCTTTTTCCAGAAAATCCGCCGCGTCCATGCCCAGGTTGGCCTGAAACAAAGCCTCGCCCACCATGATGTAAACACCCGGTTCGTTCCCGAAATCTTCGGCCAAGCGGCGCAGCAGGGCCTTGCCCCTGGCGGCGTTGCCCTCCTTGAGCATACTCGTGCCCTTCATCCATAGGGTGGATTTACGCTCGTCGCTGTTGCCGGAAAGGGCATGTTCCTGCAACTCCTCATCTTCCTTGAGCGCTTTGTGGATCAGCGGCAGCACCATGCTCAGCTGTTCTTCCTGCCCCGGCGCATAGGCTATGCGCGGATCCTTGCTCTTGCTTATGGATTTCAGAAACTCGGCCACCTTGGGGCTGTGGCTGAGTTCATCCACGCATTCCATGAGCAAAATTTCCGTCTCATACTTGGCCTTGCCCACAATCTTTTTGGGTTCAAACAGATTAAGGGCGTCCATCATGGCCTCCACCGCCCGCAAGGGTTCGCCCTTGTGCAAAAAAGCCTTGGCCCGGGCAATGTTCTGCGTTACCGAAGCCGGAACATTAAAAATAGGCGCATCCATAATAAACCCCTTGCTGTCAGGCCCGTATCATTCCCCAGCGTCCGCGCGGGTGCCGCCCCAGCAGCGCTTGACCAGGGGGCCTTCCCTGGACAGCCGGTCCCTTACCGCGTCCGGAACAAGAAAATCCGTTCTCAATCCTTTAAGCCAGCGTTCACGTACCAGTGAAGCATTTATATCCAAGCGCGTAACCGGCATATAACACACTTCGCCTCCTTCAGGAAGGGAGAAACGCCGCCCCCTTTCCCCAGGCAGTGCCCGGCGCGGCTCGCTGCCCGGCCAAAAACGGCGCATGGCGGCGGCCACTTCCTCCGCTTCCTCTCCCTGGCGCGAAACCACAACCAAAGTGGCCAGGAGGGAAAGCTCGCGCCAATCCTTCCAACTGTCCAACAGGGTGAAATCTCCCGCCCCCAGGATAAAATAGAGCGGCCCCGCTCCCGCTTCGCGTCTGTAAGCGCGCAGGGTGAGACAAGTATAGGACGGAGCGGGCAGGGATGCCTCCACCGGGTTCACCTTAAAGAAAGGAAAAGGCGCCAGCGCTTCGCGCAGCATGGAGCAGCGCAGCGCAAAAGGCAGCAGGGCCGCGCCGGCTTTATGCGGCGGCGCGGCGCAGGGCACAAAATCCAGCCGCTCCGGACGCAGGGCCTCAAAGACCTCCAGAGCCAGACGCAAATGCCCCAGGTGCGGCGGGTTGAAACTGCCGCCCAAAATGGCTATGCCGGAAGAAACGCCGTCTCTCATCCTAAACCTCACCACCGGCTATTCTAGCCCGCTGTGCCGCCTCCTGACAAGGATGAAATTCATCGCTGCTGGGGCTGCCGCTCACCCTCTGTTCTTAGGGAAACGCTGATTTATTTTCTTGAGGGTGCCTTGCCATTATGCCAAGGGGCGGCAAGGATAAGGCTGCGCGCAGTCTCAACTTTATGGCCGCAAGCCGGTACGCAGGGCGCTTTCCATGGTCTCCGGGCCGATGAGGTCGCGCAGGGCGGTGGGGTGCAGGGGGTCGGCCGCCGGGATGATGGCAATGAAAGGTATGCTTGCGCCTCCCAGGGAGCGGAGCAGCCTCTCGCCGGCTGGGTTTTTGCGGGTAAGGTCCACCTTGAGTCGGAGCAGATCGTAGTCATGCGTCCAGCGGCGCAGGCGTGGTTCGGAAAGGGTAGTCAGCTCCAGGGCTTTGCAGTTTATGCACCAGTCGGCGGTAAAGTGCAGCAACAGGTTGCGCCGGCCCAGTTCCGTCTTGAAGACGGCGGGGGTAAAATTCACCCAGGCGCTGTGGCCGGAGGGAGGGGCAAAGGGCAGGGCCAGGGCGCACAGGACCAGAGCCAGGGCGGTCAGTCCTCCCACAAGTTTGGTCGTGCCGCGTTGTCCGGCCGGGCGCGGCTGGGCTTGTGCGGGAGGGTCTTCTTTGGGGGCGCGGACAGTGGGGCGGCTGGTGGTTTTGCGCAGCCAGGCGGCAAAGGCCAGCAGTAAAAAAGACAGGGTGAGGATGGGCATTTTCTCTTGCGGCAGCATGGAGAACAGGTAAACCACCACCCCCAGCAGCACAAAGCCCATGACGGTTTCCAGGGTCTGGTTCCAGGGGCCTGGACGGGGCAGACGGCGGCCCAGTTCGGGGCGTATGACCATGAGCAGAAAGGGAGCGGCCATGCCTAGGGCTGTGGCCAGCAGGGTCAAGCCCAGGTAAAGACCGGGGCGTCCCACGCTCCAGCCCAGTACCCCGCCCAAAAGCGGGCCGCTGCAGGGCGTAGCCAGCAAGGTGGCCAGGAGGCCGCTGCCGAAGGCTTGTCTGACCAGAGGGGCGCGAGGGCTTATTTCCAGCCGGGGCGCGGGCGGGCGGATCAGGCCGAACATGCCCAAAGCCAGCATAAAGAGCAGCATGGTCAGCCCCAGGATCATCTCCGGGCTTTGCAGAAAGCCGCCCCACAATTGTCCGGCCAGGGCCATGAGGGCAAAGATGAAGCCGAACCAGACCAGAATGCCCAGGCTGAAGCATAGGGCGTACAGGCGCAATCGGCTGCGCCGCCGGGCCGCCTCCGCACCGTCGCCGGCTATGCCGGCCCATCCTCCCAGGCCGAGCAGGGTGCCGAGCTTGAGGGTGATCACCGGCAGTACGCAAGGCATGAAATTGAGGATGAAACCGGCGATTAGTCCCAAAAGCAAGGCCTGGCCCAGACCGTCCACCTCCAGTCCGGACTGATGATAGCGCGTTTTCAGGGCGGACAGGTATTCTTCCGGCAGATCGTCCTCGTCCAGGGGGGTGATTTCTTCTGTGGGGTCCGGGGCGGGGGTCGGCGGACGCGGCCGAACGCCCGCGCGGTATAGCGCCAGGTTCAGGGCGGGCAATTCTTCCAAGGGGAAGGGGGTGAACAGTTCCGGTTTCAGCTCCGCCGTAAGCGTGGGGCGTACGGGGATGCAGGCGGTGGGGGTGCATATTGTCGCCTCGGCCCTGAACTGTACCTTCAGGCCGGAGAGTTCAGCGGGCAGGGCGGCCAGCGCCTGTACGCTCCCGTTGTAAACCGGCAGGGACAGCCCGGAAAAAGGGTCATTCTTTACTTCTCCCGGCGGGTAGTAAAATTCCAGATCTGTCAGGAGAGTGCCCTGCATATCCAAAGCCTCCAGGCGCAGGACGGGGACAGCGTCCGCAGGCGGACGGGTTCCGTCCGTCCCCTCTGTATCAAGGGAGAAGGGGGCGTAAAAATAGGTGTTAGGTCTGGGGATGAGGCGCAGCAGCAGCCACAGGCGTCCGCTTTCCGGCCAGGCGGCTTGGCCGGGGGGCAGGGTTGGGCCTGGCGCGGGTTTAAGGATGTTTATACGCGGGTCGATGCTCAGGGCTTCCGGCTCAGAGGCGATCTCGCGCGGCGGGGGCAGGCGGAAACGTTCGGACGCGGCCTGGGCGGTGAGGGCGGCCGCCAGCAGGATCAGAATAAGGGGCGGTATTTTAAGCCGTGAGGCGAGGCTTTTTTTCGGTTTCACCTCAAGGCTGGGGCTGTGTGGTTTTTTATTGACTTGGGCTGAAAACATATATACTCTGCCTCCCGTGTTCCGATATGGACACGATTTAGGGCGACTGAATTTAGTTTATTTATTTAAAACGGTCAATGGGGCACGGAGGAATCGCGGCATACTTACCCACGCGCAAACTGACCGCGTGATGACCGTTAACGGCTTGCCGGTACCCCTGCGGCCAAAGAGTGATTCCAAAGCTTAATCGCTTTTAGAACCCGGAGGCGCGTTTCTCAAAGGGACATTAGCTCAATTGGTAGAGCAGCTGACTCTTAATCAGGAGGTTACAGGTTCGATTCCTGTATGTCCCACCAAGCAAGAATCTCACAAAGCCCCGCAAGGTCTCAAAAGCCAGGCGGGGCTTGGGTTTTCTGGAAGTCGGCAGTCTCATGTCCTCTCACAAAATCTATGGACATACCACTAAAAGACGGTACGGATGGATGCGTACAGGCGGCACAAGGAATACCGCCAAGGCAAATGCCGTCATTGCGCAAAGCTTTGCGGCGCAAGGGTTTTATGAGGGAATACCGTGAAACTGACAGACACTTTTTTAAAGAGTATCAAAAATACCGTCAAAACGCAGAAATTTTCTGATGGTCATAATCTGTATCTGCTTGCGACCCCAAGCGGCGGTAGGCTATGGAGGGTTGACTATCGTTTTGCCGGTAAGCGTAAAACTTTGGCCTTGGGCACGTATCCCGCCGTTTCTTTGACCGGAAAATCGGGAACGAGGAGACGGAGCAGGACAATCTTTCATTGCGGTAACGGCTTCCACTCCCAGAAGGCGGAGAGCTATTTCGTCTAACTATCTTTGATATCTCTTAACGCACGGGATTCAGACAACACTTGCGCCCAATCTTCAGGAGGGTTGCCGTTCTCCAGCATTTTGCGGAAAACGCGGTACGCGTCATAGTCGCTTTCATAGGCGCGCCTCGTATCCGCATCATTCACCCAAGCATAGACTATTATCCTGCTCTGCGCATGATAGCGGAAGAATATCCGGTACTGCTGAAAAAATTTGGCGCGAAACCAGTGTTTTTGTTCATTCCCCAGCGTGTTGCCCTGGCGATATTCCACTCGCGTCGGGTCTTGCGGAATTATGTCAAAGGCGAGTTTTACGATGGCTGCCAAACGCTTGGCAGCATTTTTTTTCGTGTAGCCCGCCGGGTCTTTCCACTTTAACGCCTCGACTTGCCGAGTCAGCGTTTCAAGCTGGGCCATAAATAGTGGATGAGCGAAAAGCGTCCAGCCGTGAATGACTATCGGCGTTGACGGCTCGCTCATTCCGCTTCCGCCGGCAGAGATCTGTTCAAGTCAAGTTCCACATTGCCCGCCAGGGAATTCAGGTATTGCACTGTGTCATCGCCAATAGCCTTGAGGCGTTCCGGATACTTGGAAATGTCATCGGCCAGAAAGGCCAAAAACGAACCGAGCACCGGATCGTCATCTTCCAGCGGGTCGTCACGGCGCAGAAGCACATCCCCGTTGGGGTGAATGGCGTAACGGATTTTATCGCGCTTGCCGAGCTTGAGCGCGAGCCGCACCGCCTGCGGCAGCGTTGTCTGGTAGCGGTCGGTCAACGTGGATTCGGCTTCGAGAATGGCTGGCATGGCTGCCTCCTATGTAATTCGTTATTTTCCTACATCAATGCAATTGCATTACCATATGTTTTTTACGAGGTCAACATGGAACTCGAACAGCTCCTCGCCATGCGCGACACCCTCCGGGCCGCCCGGTATAACGGCGCTTTGACCGTCCGGGCTGGAGACAAGTGGGTGACCTACAAATCGGACAAGGAAATGGCGGCCGCCCTGGACGCTCTGGAACGAGAAATCGCGGTCAAGACCGGAAAACGCGGTAGGAAACGGGTGCTGGCCTACGCTGAAAAGGGTTTGTGATGGGCATGTTCACATCGTTGCGACAACGCGTCGGGGCTTTCAGCAGGGATAAGGCGGGCAATCAGCTTTCATCTTCTATTCCTTTGTGGTCTGAGACCCCGGCCTTCAGGCCGGATATAGCAAGGCCCAGCCCTGAAGGGCGGGGTTTCCTTCCGGGCGGAAGCTTGGCCTTAGGACGCAAACCACGGCGGGGCGCAAGACGTGAAGCCCTGAAGGGCTTCACTACCGCGTTGCTTCAAATTACAAAGTTGGCGCTATTTCTTTGAGTACTTCCGGGCGTTGAAAAGCAATCTTCAGAAGTGTTTTTGCCGCTCCTGAAGGCTGACGGCGCCCTTGTTCCCAATCATGTAGCGTGCGCACGGAAATACCGAGCAATCCGGCAAACTGAGCCTGAGAAAATCCTGTTTTCGCACGGGCAGCCAGTGTCATGCTCCTGTCGGCCGGGATTATTTCCTCCAACTCCACTGTTCCGTCACGACGGACAATACGGCGTATAAATGTTCCATCATCCTGGGGAATAAACTGCGTCTTGCGCGCCCAATCAATTTTTTCACCAGAGTCGAGCATCTTAACCAAGCTTTCGAGAGATTTTTTAGCTGATTTCATGATCATAAGCCTCCTTAATCGTGCGGAGCCATTCGCGGGGAATATCGTCCCGCACATTTTTTCCGTAGGCGGTTATCAAAATAATCTGCCCCGAAGCCAGCCGGAGAAAATAAATGATCCTTGCTCCGCCTTGTTTGCCTCTCCCTTTTGATTGCCAACGTAATTTCCGGCATCCGGAAGTCCCCGGAATGACGTTTCCGGATTCGGGCTGCCCGCAGAGAAATATCTGCAGATCAGAAAATTCTTGTGCTGTGAACATGGTGTCACGAACTTCGGCAAAAGGAGCCAACTCAACGAATTCGTATAACATGATTTTATATACGGCATTGCCGCACAATGATCAAGGATATTTATAGACGACATATTGCGCAAGTTTCTACTTGAAGACTGTCTCGATGACGATTAAAATCCCTGACGTATCAAAAGGACAAAACCCTTTGGACTTCGGTCAGGGGTTTTATCTGACCTCAAACCGCAGACAAGCGCGGCAATGGGCGATAAAAAAAGCGAACCGCCTGAAAACGGGGTTGCCTGTCATCAATATTTTCACCTTTGACGACCGTACTGATTTTTCGCCGTTGTCTGTAAAGATATTTGAAGGCCCAAATGAAGAATGGCTCGATTTTGTTGTGGCAAACAGAAACGAGACATACCGGGGACGGCGGTTTGACATTATTATCGG
>JAITGZ010000198.1 GCA_031280335.1 Deltaproteobacteria bacterium
GCGAGGAACTGCGGCGCAAGTCCCTGGACTCCATGGCCCTGGGCCTGCTTTTGCACGATGTGGCCATGAACAAGGTCCCGGCGTTTATTTTGAACAAGAATACCCCCTTGAAACAGGACGAAAAGGACAAAATACCGCCGCATGTGCTTGGCGGCATGCAGATAGCGCAAAAGATGGAATTGGTGGAAGAAGAAGTCCGGGCGGCCTGCCTGGAGCATCATGAACGCCTGGACGGTTCGGGTTATCCGCAAAGGATGAAAGGGACGCAGATTTCCAGCATGGGAGCCATGGCGGCGGTGGCGGATTCTTTTTCCGCCATGCTTCAAAAGCGGGTCTATGCCGAGGCCAAGACCCCGGCCGCTGCCGCCGGGGAACTGGTCAATGCCGCCCATTTGTACGAAAAGCGTTTCAGCGCGGCGCTGCAGGCCGCCTTTGTCGCGGGGGCCTTTTCTTCCGGCTCCAGGGCGGGTTAGGGCGGTTTAAAAGCCATGCGGCGGTTAAAGCCCTTAAGGGCACAGCCCGGCTGCGTGACCTTACGGCCGGGGGCCTTGCCTCAGGCGTGTCCCGCCGGGCTGCGCAGCATGAGCATGGCCGCGAGAGGGGCTTTGGCAAGACGGACGATGCTCATGTGAAAACCCTCGGATTCGGGCATGCATTCCCGGCAGCCCTCGGAAAGAATGAGGCAGTGTTCGTCAAGGGTAAGCGGGTTTATATCGGACTGCACGAGCAGGTGGGTGGTGCGTCCCGGCGCCCATAAGATGGGTCGTCCGCAGAATCTGCACTCCACATACAGAAGTTCAGGATCGTATGTCTTGCCTGTGCCGGCGGGGGCCGGCGGCTTTTTTTGTTCCAGGTCGGGTTTGTTCATGTGGCTCCTTGGCGCTTGCGCACGGACTGCGGGCGGCGGTGAACGCCTGTTGCGCCTCCTGCGGCGCGTTATCCTGCGGAGACTCCCTATTTTGCTTTCAATAGTATAAGTATTCACCATGAAGAAAGCAACGGCAAGATTAAGGATTGTTTTTTTATGCCAGTAAAAAAAGATGTGCGTTCCATAAAACTCCTGCCGCCGGAACTGCGGGATCAGATCGCCGCCGGCGAGGTGGTGGAGCGCCCGGCCAGCGTGCTGAAAGAACTGCTTGAAAACAGCCTGGACGCCGGGGCGGACGATGTGATTGTCCGCATTGAGGATGGCGGGCAGAGTTATATTTCGGTGCAGGATAACGGGCACGGCATCTGTGCGGATGAACTGGAACTGGCCGTAACCAGCCACGCCACCAGCAAGGTGCATTCTTTTTCCGACCTGCTGCGCGTGAGCAGTTACGGCTTCAGGGGCGAAGCCCTGCCCAGCGTGGCTTCGGTTTCCCGTCTGCGGGTGAGCAGCTCCACCGGAGCAGGCGAGGCCGCCTTTATTGAATCGCATTACGGCAGAATTGCGCAGCGCGGCCCCCTGGCCCTGCCTCAAGGCACCCTGGTGGAAATGCGGGATCTCTTCTCCAATGTGCCGGCGCGGCTGAAATTTCTTAAGGCCAATGCCACGGAGCTGAAGCATTGCCGCGAGACGCTGCTGCGTTTGGCCCTGGCCCGCCTGGAGGCGGGATTTTTGCTGCTTTCGGGCGGGCGCGAACTGTGCCGCATGGCGTCCGGAGAAGGCTTGCCGGAAAGGCTGGGGCATATCTGGCCGCCGCAGATAATAGCGGATCTCAAGCCGGTGCGCTGGGAAGGCGACGGCCTTAAGTTCTTCGGGCTGGCCTCCACGCCGGGTTCGTCCCAGCCCAGGGCGGATCGTCTTCTCTTTTATGTGAACGGCCGGGCGGTGAATGACCGGCTTTTGCTGCGGGCCTGCCGTGAGGCGTACAAGAACAGGCTGCTCAGCCGTGAGTATCCGCAGGCTGTTCTTTTTTTGGAATTGGACCCGGAAGAGGTGGATGTGAATGTGCATCCGGCCAAAACAGAAGTGCGCTTCCGCGACGAGCGGCGCGTTTTTGCCGCGGCCTTCCGTGCGCTGGAAGACATGCTTTCCCGTTGCGCCTTCAAGACGGCGGCGGACCTTGAAATTGAAGAGGCGGCCCCGGCAGGGGACGTTTTTGCCCCCCTGTACAGTGGGGAGGATACGCCGTTACGCCCCAAAGGTTTTTGGGGCACAGCGGATCAGCCCCGTCCGGGCAGAGGGTTGGGCGTGCCCGGAGAGCTTTCTGGACGGACGGGGGATTTGTACGCGGCGGATGAAGGGGACGGGCGGGATGCGGGCCTGCTGCGGGAAGACACGGCGGCGTTCGGACCAGAAGCGGCAGCGGAGGGGGTTATCCCGGCAGGGCGGCGGCCGGCGGACGAGGGGGCTTCCCCTTGCGTCCATCCGTTTCAGGACGTGCCCCCGGCGGGCCTGGAGGTGGAAGACGGCCTTTTTTATATGGGCCAGGTGGCCGAGACCTATTTGGTGCTGATGCGGGACAGGGCGCTTATTTTGCTGGATCAGCACGCCGCGCACGAGTGCGTTCTGATGCGGCGTTTCAGCGCTGAGGCCGGTTGCGGCCGGGGGCGGCTTCTGGCCCTGCCCTTGGAACTGGCCCTGCATCCTGCGGAGGCGGAGCGTCTGGAACGTCTTTGGACGGAACTGGCCGCTCTGGGTTTTTCCCTTTCCGTGCCGGGGCAGAATCTCTTGCTGGTCAAGGCCGTGCCCCCGCTGTTCCAAGCGGCGGAGGCCAGGGAGTTTTTACGCGACGCCCTGGCGGATAAGGGCGGGGGTATGCCGCCGCTTTTGGCCATGATGGCCTGCAAAGCGGCGGTTAAAGCCGGACGGCGCATGGATCGCGCCGAAGCCATGGACTTGATCCGGCAGTGGCTGAAAACGCCGGGGCGCGAATTTTGCCCGCACGGACGCCCGGCGGTGCTGACCCTGGGTGAGGCGGAATTGGAAAAGATGTTCAAACGTAAAAGCTGAGCCCGTGAATATGTCCAAAAAGCAATTTATCAGAGATTTGACCCTCGGCACTGCGGTGGAAGACGTGTTCATGCTGGCATCGGCGCAGCAGGGGCAGGCGCGCAACGGCCCCTACTGGCGCGTGGAGTTCAGAGACGCCGGCGGGAGCATGGAAAGCAAAATTTGGAGTCCGCTGAGCCAGCAGTTTCCGGATTTGAAGCCCGGTCTGCTGGCCGAAGTGCGGGGGCGGGTGGTGCTTTACAGGGAGCGCAGCGAGATAGCGGTGGAGTCTATGCGCCTTTTGGACGAAGAAGAGCGCAAGCTGGCTGATCCGGCGGATTTCATGCCCG
>JAITGZ010000199.1 GCA_031280335.1 Deltaproteobacteria bacterium
CTCCGTTGACCGCCCGCCAACCTTGGTAGCGGAGGCTCTTTCCTATTTTACCCGTTTGCGCGGCAGCTTTCCGGGGCATGAATACGCCCTGAAGGCCGAAGCGCAGATTGGAAAGTGCCGCAGACTCCTGGCCGAATATGAGGTTTATTCCGGCGATTTCTTTTTCAGGACCCAGAACTATCATGCTGCTTGGCTGCGCTATATGATTGTGCTGCGGGATTACCCAGATATTGAAGATATGAGGAAATATTCAGAAAAAAGACGCCATATGGCCTATTTTTTGTATTTGAAGAACAGCGGCGAGAGCAGGCGACGCGATCAGGAAAACACTTGGCATAAATGGCTGGATTGGCTGTAAGCCGAGGCCGTGGGGCCGACCTTGAGGCATGGGCTTGAGAGCCTTAAGAAAACTTCTTGCTTAAGTTTCGATTATATTTTATTAAAAAAGAGATTTTTTTGAAGGAACAGGTATGAAGACTCTCTTAACCCAGGCTTGGCGCAAGTTTTACCGGAAGAAAGGCGCGTATTATTACGGCTTTTACTTTACTTTTGCCCCTGCCTGCGGCGGAGAGACCACGGCTTAGGCTTTAAACCCAATGTCGCTCCAAGGCCGCAGGCACAACGCCTGCGGCCTTTTTTTCAGCCGGGCCGGGAAGGGGGGGCGCCCTTCCCCCTTAACTTACTTGCGAGGGAACTTTTATGCACAGACTAGACAGGGAAACATTGCAAGGATTCTCCGAGGCGGTATTGATCAAGGGCGGGCTTGCGCCGCAGGATGCCAAAATCGGCGCTGAAGTGCTGCTTCAGTCCGATGCTGCCGGCATTGCCTCGCACGGCCTTTCCAGGCTGACCCTTTACATGGAACGCATTGACCTGGGTCTGGTCAACCTGCGTCCTGACATCCGCATTCTTTCAGAGAGTCCCACTACCATGGTGATTGACTGCGATAACGGCATGGGCATAGCCAATGTGCCCAAAATTCAGCAGATGGGTATGGATCGGGTCAAAAACAGCGGCATATTCGCCGTAACCATGCGCAACAGCACCCACTACGGGGCGGGCAGCTACTACGCCCTTAAAGCCCTGGAGCGGGATCTCTTCAGCCTGCTGACCACCAACACCACCCCCTGCATGGCCCCCACCGGCGGGCGGGATGTGCTTATCGGCACCAATCCCCTCACCATTACCGTCCCGGCGGGCAAAGAAAAGCCTTTTGTCCTGGACATGGCCACTTCCAGGGTCCCCATGGGCAAACTGCAGGCCGCTTTACGCGAAAAACAACCCATACCCGATGACTGGGCCTTGGATAAAAATGGCCGGCCCACCACCGACGCGGGTGAAGGTATGCTGGGTACGCTTCTGCCCATAGGCGATTACAAGGGCTACGGTCTGGCTGTGCTGGTGGACGTGCTGAGCGCGGTTCTGGCTGGGGCGGCCTACGCCCAGGATATAGGGCGTCTCGTCAACTATGATCGTCCCAAGCCGGAGGGCATAGGGCACTTCATGCTCTTTATGGATATAAGCCGTTTCCGGCCCCTGGATGAGTTCAAGGCTGACATGGATCGCTATATCCGCATCATGAAAAACTCCACCAGAACGGACGGCATCAAAGAAATTTACCTGGCCGGGGAGATCGAATTCAACAAAATGGAAGAATACCGCCGGGAGGGCATCCCGGTTACCGAATCCCTGGGTGAACAACTGCTGCAACTGGGTCGCAGGCTTGGTCTGGCCTCGGATAAGGACGATTTTCCGGGCATGGCGGCCAAGGCGGCCAAGGCCGTTGCCGCCGGCAGCGTATAATGTGCTGATGTCTGTATTTTGGCCTTGAAAATACCTGTTTCAAACCATAAGATGACACGAACCGGGTTTGGAACAATTTCATTTTGAAATTGTTCCATCCGGCAATCGGATGGCTTTACCAAGGGGTGAGCCCTTTTTACCGGTCAGTGGGTCCGGGGGGAATAATTCCCCCCGGATGGGGTTCGGGGCGATAGCCCCGATTGGCTTGCCTTCGGGGGGTTGGGGCGATAGCCCCGATAATGTATAATCTCAAAGTTGATATGCTCTAAAATCACCATCCCTAAGGGGCAAGGCTCTTTTGCCTTTTATCCTGCCGCACGGCGGAGGCGGAATGGAATTTTCCAGCAGGGGGCGGCGCAATACCCTGATTTTTGCCCTGTTGACCCTGATTTTGCTCGGGCTTACCCTCATGGCTTCCACTTGGCAGATTTTGCGCCAGCAGGAGGATGTCAGTTTCCAACACATGGGAGTAAGCGCCAGGTCCATAGCCAGGACAGTGGAGAATTCTTACCGGCGCAGCATGATGGGCATGGGTTTAGGGGCGGATTTCTGGCCGCGTCTGCAGGAGCTGTTTGCGGATGTGGGAACCGGCGGCGACATCCAGTTCATAGAGATATTTGATGAAGACGGCTTGCGTATCGCTGCGGCCCGCTCCAGTCCGGTGAAACGGCATTTCATACCCCTGCCGGAGCAGATGCGGGTTCTGGAAGAAAAGGGCGAATGGTCGGGTGTGGTCAAGGCGCAGCGCGAGTCTTTTTTTGTCCTGGCCTCCCGGCTCAATCCCCCGAACATGCGCCTGAACCGGCGCAGCCGCGTCCTGGGACAGCGGCTGCCCTTTGTGGCGGTGGGCATGAGCCTGGACATACACGAAAACATGTATAAGAGTTTTCGGCACAACGCCGTGCTGCAAAGCCTGTACATTCTTGCGGCGGCTGTGTTTATCTGGGGTCTGGCTGTTGCTTTGTTTTCGCGCCGTTCCCTGCTGGGCAAGACCCGTTTTCTGGAGCGTTTCCAGGCTCAGCTGCTGGATAATATGCCGGACGGGCTGATCACCGTTGGCAAAGATCAGTACATCCAAGCCGCCAATCAGGTGGCCCACGAGCTTTTGGATTTTGCCGAAGGCGCGTTGGTGGGGCGCAAGATTTCCGAACTGCCGGACAAACTGCTGCGCATCATGGAACAGAGCGAGGTGCAGGACGGACAGCTGGGTTGGCGCAGGGCCGAGGTTTTGGGCAAACAGTTGGAAATACTGACCACCTCTTTCAAAGGGGAGTACGACGACCCCACCCTGCTTATGTTGGTGCGCAACCGTACCCGTCTGCATAATCTGGAGAGCAGCCTGGCCCAGGCGGAAAAAATGGCGGCCGTAGGCAGTCTGGCCGCCGGGGTGGCGCATGAGATACGCAATCCGCTGGCCGCTTTGCGCGGCTTTGCCCAGTATTTTGCCGGCAAGTTCTCCGGGCAGGAACCGGAAGGGGAATTCGCCCGGACCATGGTGCAGGAGGCGGACCGCCTGAATCGGGTTATTACGGATTTGCTTTATCTGGCCCGGAACAAACCCCTTGCGTGTGTGGAGGCGCATCTGCCCGCTCTGGCTGGGGAGGTAAAAAAGTTACTGCGCCTTGACCTTGAAAACAAACGGGTGGATGTGGAGTGCGTCTTTGCCCTGGAGATACTCTGGGCGGATGAAGAAGCTTTGAAGCAGGCCCTGCTCAATCTTATGTTGAACAGTCTGGACGCAGTGGAGGAATACAGGCTGAAAACGGCTGAAAATGATATTGCGGCTGAGACGGAGGCGCAAAGAGGTAAAATTGTGGTGCGCTCCTACATCCAGGATGGCTGGGATGTGTTGGAGGTGGAGGATAACGGCGCGGGTATGGATGAAGGGCACCGCAGACAGGCCTTTGACGCCTTCTTCACCACCAAGGCCAAAGGCACTGGTCTGGGGTTGGCCCTGGTGCATAAGACCATGCACGAGCATGGCGGGCACGCCCGCATACGCAGCCTGCCCCTGCGGGGCTGCGCGGTCAGCCTGTGCTTTCCCCCGGCGGGCGGCTTTAACGGGCAAGGAGGATTATGAAGACTGTCCTGGTGGTGGATGATGAGGCCGCCTTGCGCCTGATGCTTCGCGCGGTCATGGGCGCGGCGGGCTGGAAGGTGGAAGAGGCCTCTTCCGGGGAAGAAGCCCTGCGTCTTTTGGAATCCAATCCGGATCTGGCCGATGTGGCCCTGCTGGATATGCGCATGCCCGGCCTGGACGGGCAGGAGACCATGGCCCGCATACATCAAGTGCGCACGGACATGCCCGTGGTCATGCTCACCGCCTTCGGCACCGTTGGTTCGGCGGTGGAGGCCATGAAGCGCGGTGCCTTTGATTATATCACCAAACCTGCGGATAACGACGAACTGGCTGCCGTCTTGGAAAAGGCCTATCAATATTCCCGGCTGCTGCGCGAAAATTCCCGCCTGCGCCAGGAACTGGGGGATAGTTCCCCCACCGCCTCCCTGGCTGGCGACAGCGCGGCCATGCGCAGGCTGCGCGAGTTTATTTTTCAGGCCGGGCCCAGCGAGGCCAACGTGCTGATTATGGGAGAATCCGGCACGGGCAAGGAACTGGCGGCCGAAGCCTTGCACGCGGCCAGCGGCCGGGCGGGCGGCCCGCTGGTCAAGGTCAATTGCGCGGCCTTGCCGGGCAGCCTTTTGGAAAGCGAGCTTTTCGGCTATGTCCGAGGGGCCTTTACCGGTGCGTCCAAAGACAAGCCGGGGCGTTTTGCTCTGGCTGGGGGAGGCACGATTTTTCTTGATGAAATCGGTGAACTGCCTCTGGAGCTGCAATCCAAACTTTTGCGCGTGCTTCAGGACAAGATGGTCGAACCGTTGGGTGCCGTCAAACCTTTGAGCGTGGACGTGCGGGTCATCTGCGCCACCAACCGTG
>JAITGZ010000220.1 GCA_031280335.1 Deltaproteobacteria bacterium
CTGCCGTTTTTGGGAGGAGGGGGGTACCAAAAACGGTACCCGAATCTTAAAAGAACCAATCAATGAACCTAAAAGGGAACCCCTCCCCCTGGAAATTTCATCCTCTTGTCTTGAGGGCAAGAACGCCGAAATGCCCCACGCGGCCTTGACCCGGGCCGGCGGGTGTGGTATGCGGGAAGAAGGGTTGCAGAATGCTGCGACAGAAGGGCACAGGGCCGGCTTTTTCCGGCTTGGCTCCTTCCACTTTTTAAAGAGGCTGTGTGCTTATGGAATGCGTGCAACTGGATCGAGGAGACGCCGGGTTCATCCGCCTGGTGGAGGAAGAAAGCGGGCAAAAGCTGTCCCGCTGTTACCAATGCGGAAACTGTTCCGCAGGCTGCCCCATGTCTTTTGCCTATGACTATCCGGTGAGCCGGATCATGCGCCTCATTCAGCTCGGGCAGAAAAAAACCGTACTCTCTTCGCGCGCGGTGTGGATGTGTGCCTCGTGCGAGGCCTGTTCCACCCACTGCCCCAACGACATTGAGGTGGCGCGGGTGCTGGATGTCTGCCGGCATTTATCCCGGCGCGAAGGCTATGCGGGCGTACGCGGGGCGCGGATATTTACGGACGCCTTTCTGCAGTCCGTGCGCTGGTACGGCAGGTCGCATGAACTGGGGCTGATGGCTGTGTATAAAATGCGCTCCCTGCGCCTGCTGGACGATGTGGAACTGGCGCCGGGCATGCTGCTTAAAGGCAAGCTCCCTCTGCTGCCGCACCGGATCAAGGGCAGGGACGAGGTGGCCGGCATTTTCCGGCGCTATGCCGAAGGCCGGGGGAGAAAAAAATGAGCGAAAAAGCCTATGCCTACTACCCCGGCTGTTCTTCCGGCGGCACGTCCAAAGAATATGACGCCTCCACCCGGGCCGTGTGCGCGGCCCTGGGGATCAGGCTGGTGGATGTGCCGGACTGGAACTGCTGCGGCTCCACCCCCGCGCACACGGTGGACCATGCGCTTTCGGCCGCGCTTTCAGCGCGCAACCTGGCCCAGTCCGAATCCCTGGGGCTGGATACCTTCATCACCCCCTGTCCGAGCTGCCTCAAGAATACGCATAATGCCATTGAGCATATGCGCGACGGCGCCTTCCGGGCGGAGGTGGATAAACTGACCCTGCGGCCCTTGCAGCGCGAACACAAGGCCCAATCCGTACTGCAGGTTCTGCTGGAGGATATCACCCCGGAGGGTTTGGCCGCCAAGGTGAGAAAACCCCTGAGCGGACTCAAGGTGGCGGCCTATTACGGCTGCCTCATGACCAGGCCGGGCCGCTCCATGCATTTTGACGACGAAGAAAACCCCACCTCCATGGACCGCCTGCTGGAAGCCGCCGGGGCGGAAGTACTGCCTTTTCCCTTTAAAATGGAATGCTGCGGCGGCGCTTTTGGCGTACCGCGCCCGGATGTGCCGGCGCGCCTGGGCGGGCGCATCCTCTCCCTGGCCCGCGAGGCCGGGGCGGACGCGCTGGCTGCGGCCTGCCCGCTCTGTCAGATGAACCTGGACATGCGTCAGGAACAAATCAAGGCCGCCGGGCGGCTGCGTTTTCATCTGCCGGTGTTCTATTACACACAGCTTATAGGCTTGGCCCTGGGGCTGGAAGAATCCACCCTGCTCCTGGACAAGCTGGTGGTGAACCCCAAACCGGCTCTGGCCAAGATCGGCCGGAGGCCGGTCCAGGGCGATGAGGCGGCCAAACAAGGGAGCGCGGCATGAAAATCGGCGTATTCATTTGTCATTGCGGCAGCAATATCGCCGCGACCGTGGACGTAAAAAAGGTAGCCGAGGCCGCCGGGAGCATGAGCGAGGTGGTCTATGCCGTAGATTCCATGTACACCTGCTCCGAGCCGGGGCAAAAGGCCATTGAGGAGGCCATAGCCCGGCATGGTCTGGACGGCGTGGTGGTGGCCTCCTGCTCCCCGCGCATGCACGAGCCGACCTTCCGCCGTACGGTGGAGCGGGCCGGGATGAACCGCTACATGTTTGAAATGGCCAATATCCGCGAACACGTGTCCTGGATCGGCCGTGATGTGGAGCGCAATACGGCCAAATCCATTGACCTGGTGCGCATGGCCGTGGAAAAACTGCGCCTGAACCGCGCCCTTTTTCCCAAAAAAATCCCGGCCACGCGCCGGGTGCTGGTGGTGGGCGGGGGCGTGGCCGGGATCCAGGCATCCCTGGACTGCGCCGAGGCAGGAATGGACGTGGTCATGGTGGAACGCGAGCCTTCCATCGGCGGCAAGATGTCCAAGCTGGACAAGACCTTCCCCACGGTGGACTGCTCCAGCTGCATCCTGGGGCCGCGCATGGTGGATGTGGCCCAGCACGAGCGCATCACCCTGTACGCCTATTCCGAGATCGAATCGGTAAGCGGCTATGTGGGCAATTTTGAGGTTACGGTGCGCAAAAAAGCCGCCTATGTGGACTGGGAAAAATGCACCGGCTGCGGGGCCTGCACGGAAAAATGCCCGGCGCGCAAATCCTTTGACCGCTTCAACGAAGGCCTGGGCGCCACCACGGCCATCAACATACCCTTTCCCCAGGCCATACCCAAAAAAGCGGTAATCACAGCGGCGGAGTGCCGCCAGCTGCAGGGCAAAAAGTGCGGGGTATGCTCCAAGTTCTGCCCCACCGGGGCCATCAACCACGAACAGGCGGACGAACTCATTACAGTCAAGGTGGGGGCCATTGTGGCGTCCACGGGCTATGACCTGACGGATTGGAAGGTTTACGGCGAATACGGGGCCGGGCGCCATGCGGACGTGATCACCGCCTTGCAGTACGAGCGCATGCTTTCAGCCTCCGGCCCCCACGGCGGGCATATCAAACGCCCCTCCAACGGGGAGGAGCCCAAGAGCATCGTCTTCATCCAGTGCGTGGGTTCGCGCGACCCCTCCATCGGGCGGCCGTATTGCTCCGGCTTTTGCTGCATGTACACGGCCAAACAGGCCATCATGACCCGCGACCATATCCCCGATTCCCAAAGCTACGTCTTTTACATGGACATCCGCTCCCCGGGCAAGGGCTATGACGAGTTCACCCGCAGGGCGCAGGAGGAATACGGGGCGCAATACGTGCGCGGCCGCGTCTCCCAGATTTATCCCAAGGGGGATAAACTGATGGTGCGCGGGGCGGATACCCTGCTGGGCGCGCCGGTGGAGGTGGAGGCCGATCTGGTGGTGCTGGCCGTGGGGGCGGAGGCCGCGCAGGGCGCGCCCCATCTGGCGGAAAAACTGCGCATTTCTTACGATGGTTTCGGCTTCTTCATGGAAGGCCACCCCAAGCTCAAGCCGGTGGAGACCAACACCGCCGGCGTATTTTTGGCCGGTGCCTGCCAGGGGCTTAAGGACATACCTTCTTCCGTAAGCCAAGGGAGCGCGGCAGCGGCCAAAGTGCTGGCCCTGCTTTCGCGCGACATGCTGGAAAGCGACCCCCAGACGGCCAAGGTGGAACCCAAACGCTGCATAGGCTGCGGCAAATGTGTGGGGGTCTGCCCCTTCGGGGCCATACGCGAGACGGAAACGCGCGGCCAGATCAAGGCCGAGGTGCTGGAAGCCGTGTGCCAGGGCTGCGGGCTGTGTAACGCCACCTGCCCGCAAGGGGCCATTCAACTGGCACACTTTACGGATAACCAGATCATGGCCGAAATGGAGGCTCTTTTATGTCAGCAGTAAGCGCGGGCGCGGGCGAACTGCGTCTGGTGGGTTTTTTATGCAACTGGTGTTCTTACGGCGGAGCGGACACCGCCGGGGTGGGGCGCTTCATCCAGCCCACAGACCTGCGCATCATCCGCCTGCCCTGCTCCGGCCGGGTCAACCCCCTGTTCATCGTCAAAGCCCTGCTCTACGGCGCGGACGGAGTACTCGTCTCCGGTTGCCACCCGCGCGACTGCCACTACGCCGAAGGCAACTTCTACGCCCGGCGGCGCCTGGAGGTACTCAAACAGTTTCTGCCCACCCTGGGCATAGACCCGCGCCGCTTTGAATATACCTGGGTCTCCGCCTCGGAAGGACAGCGCTGGCAGCAGGTGGTCAGCCGCTTCACCGAACAAATCCACAGCCTGGGGCCGGTGCCGCAATTGCCCGGCGCGCCGGAACTGGAATGGGGAGCGGCGTAATTTATCGGCAGGGAGGCGAGGGAATTGGGGGAGGAAACCCCAAGGAGCGATGCCCC
>JAITGZ010000234.1 GCA_031280335.1 Deltaproteobacteria bacterium
CTGGGCAATGACCTCCAAACCATAGCGGATATATTCAGTGATAAAAACAGCGCGGCAACCCTGCGTATCAGGGATATGGTCAGAGATATATTGACCAAAGGCTCTGATCCGCAGAATAATGAAAATGTGGATATGAGAGAAGCGAACTTGGCGATCAAAGTGGCGCAATTATTCAAGGATATGCTTGGTATGATGAAGCAGGATACTGTCTTGAACAGCTTTTTCAGCTCTACATTGACAAATATGCTGGAAGGCGTGCGTCTCGGACTGCAACGCGCTGGTAACGACCAGACCATAACCGGCGGCATAGGAGAGCATGTGCGCGCCACCAGCCCCACAGCCGCGCAGGACCCCCTCATGGTCCGCGCCGTGAACGTGCTGAGCTTCTTTGCCGCAACGCCGTCAATAACGAACGCCATGAACGCAGAACACAGAAGGTTGATCATGCCCATGGAATCATTCTTCTCATACGTACTGAACTCCGAGCAGCGCGCGCCGGACGTACAGCAGGCGCTGGATAATCTCATCCCCGACTTCCAAAATCTGACGCGCCCGGTGAACGGATCCGCTCAAAGATGACCCATGCCTTGGAGCAATTTCACTTTAAAATTGCCCTGGAACATTTTTATGGGGGCTATGAAATGGGCATGTTTGCAGGGTGCCGCCTTATCCTTGCTGCCCCGCAGCATAACGGCAAGGCGCCTTGGGGTTGCATCCGGACGGCAGGCTGCTGATGGTTCAGAGCCTTATTAAAAAGGAGGCGACATGCCGAAAGAAACCAGAGAGTATATGAACGAGCTTTTGCGGGATTTAGGCAAGGCCTCCGGCCTTACCGGCGCGGCGCTGGACGCGCGGGGGTGCTTTGCCCTCAGCCTGGACGGCGCGGTCTTTACCGTGATGTGCCGGAAAGAAACGGAAGAAGCCTGCCTCCTGCACACCTTGGGCCCCCTGCCCCAGGAGCGGGAAGAACGGGCCAGGGTCTCGGCCTTTCTGTTGGAACAAAATTGCTTTTTCCGGGGAGTGGGTGCCGGCGTTCTGGGCGTGTTCGCGGGTGAAATCCACTATACCCTGCGCCTTGTTCCGCAAAACCTGACCTATGCCGACTTTGAACGGATGCTCCTTTTTACGGTTGATCTCTGCGCCGATCTGAAACGGCAAATGAACGGAACGAAGGCATCTCCCTCCGCCCCGGAGGCGGATGTGACCCGCATGGTCCGGGTGTAAGATGCGCCCCCGCGCCAAGGCAAAGACGCCGCCGGCACCCGCCGCTCCGGCCGGCCCCTTTGGAAACGCTAGGGAAACGCTGATTTATTCGGGGTTCCGCCCCGAACCCCGCTGGGGGGAATAATTCCCCCCAGACCCCCTTACTATTTTTCAGCCGCAAAGCGGCTAAAAACGTATGCGGGGTGCAGGGGGCTCGGCCCCCTGCCGGGGGAGTTTGAGGGGGCAGTGCCCCCTCAAGAGAATAAACCAGCATTTCCCTAGATAATCTTTCATAAACAACGAGGTTTTTATCATGCCTGGAAACGATGCCGTACAGACTTTGGTGAACCGGATCATAAGCTATGAGGCCATGGGCGACGCGCCGCTGGTGTCCTTTCCCGATACCGGCACCCTGCAAGGGCGTGAAGCGCGCGCGGCGGCCATCAGCGAAGTGCAGCACGCCGCGCTGTCCCAAGCTGTCTTCGACATAGGCGGCGTCCGGGGGATTGAGGACCGGGCCGGTGCCGTGGACGTCGAAATTTCGACCATGTCGGAATACGGCAGGCGCCCGCTCACCGGACGGGAGATGGCCGGGGTGCTTACCCCCGAGTTGTTCGCCTCGGAGGCTTTTCAGGATGCCGTGGCCGCCGGTGCCATAGCAGGCGATACGTTAAGCCCGGAGGGCACCCGCCAGATACTGGAGCAGTTCCGCGCCTACCTTATGACGCATCCCGAGGACGACATAAAAGAAAACGAACTGCCCCCCGGCATCAACCGGGTGCCTGAAGCCGCCTTGCGGGAATTTGTGGAGAGCAGCACGGTGGTAACGCCCGCCAACAACGCTGATAACGCCGGCAACGTTAACTCCGTTGCCAATAACGCCGCCAACAACGTTGACACAGCCAACAACACCAATAACGTTGACGCCGCTGATAACAACAGCGTTGACGCCGCCGACCTCGCCGATCCTGACGCCCCCGCGCATGATGAACAAGAAGTTCGCACCGCCGCGAATGGAGAGCAATACACCCTGGACAGGAACGGAAAGATGCTCGGCCTGCAAGAGGCCACCATGGAGGATGTCTATGCCGCGCTGGCAGAGCGAAGCGAGCAGTACGGGGGCGCGCCGCACTATGCCGATGGGGTTCCCCGGCTCACTACTGACGCACGCAGGACGTTCTGGGGTACCAGCTACGAGACCATGTACACTTACTGCCAAAATAAAGCCAATGATCCCAAAACATGGTTCCCCAATTTTTGGAAGAATTTAACCGATTTTTACAGGCCGCAAAACGTGACCAACATGGAGAGCGGCGGCGCACTGACCGCATACGAGGAACGCTACACCTTTCTGGAAAGCGTCGGCAGGCTGCAGAACTATCAGAATGACATTCAGGCGGCCTATGCCCGGGGAGATGAGGCAGGCGACGATATGCTGACAACACTGACCCGCCTGACGCCCCATACAAGAGCCAACGGCGGGGGCAGGATCATCGCCACATCGCTGCGGGAATATGAATCGACATTCCTCCGTGCCTTTGCCGAGGCCAGAGCCGAGAACAGGCTGGATGAGTTTTTTGACCATGCCCTGGACGGCGCATGCTTCCCCGCCCGGTCCAGAGCTATGAACGATTTTGCGGATGAAGGAGCGCTAAGAAGACTGGACGCGGCGCGCGTGGAGGCGCAGGAACGGGCGCGCCTGGCGGCAGTGGAAGAACTGCTGCAACTGGAGGGCGCAGTGGGGCAGAAGGAAGAGGAATTGAACACGGCGATGGCGAACGCGCAGAGTTTGACGGCCGCAGCCGATGCCCCGGACGCGCCGCCGGAGGCCAGGGCCGCCGCTGAAGCGGCGCAAACCGAGGCTGACAGGCTTAAAGACGAAACCAACGCGCTGCGCGCCAATTTTGCGGAAAGGCAAAACACCCTTGCCGCTGACGCCGCCGCAGCGGCCGCCCTGGAGGCGGCAAGGCAGAGGCAGCTTGACCGCATGACCCCTGTCAGTGAGATAATAGAAGCGGCGCATCAGACATGGTCGAGTCTGCAGATGGCGAATGATCTGAACGCGCCGCCGGTAAGCTGGCTTGACCTGCGGGCGCATCTTATGGCGGAAGGCAGGAGCGAGCGCGAATTCGGCAACTTTGACATTATGGAAAATAAATCCAAACCCGGCTTCGTAAAAATGACGGAGGAATGGCTGGACGCCAACGCTTATGAATATTTCAAGGGTGTACTAGACTATAATTTCTTCGACGGCCCGGATCACGCGCAGCCCCCGGCATAAACCTGCGGGTTGATGGCGCGGGGGGATCTTTCGCCCTTGAGAAACTGCTCCAGATCCTGCAGGTTCATCAAGCTGACCCGATCCACAGCCTCGCCGGTCATGCCCCCATCATGGGGGGTACAGACCACATTGGGCAGGGAGAACAAGGGGTGGCGCATGGCCTCCATGCGCTGCAAACTCATGGGCTCATGCGGAAAAACATCCAGCCCGGCCCCGGCCAGACGCCCCTCGGCCAATGCCTCGGTCAGGGCGTCATAATCCAGCAGCTGCCCCCGCGCCGCGTTGATCAGGTACGCCCCCGGCTTCATCAGGGCTATTTCCTTCCGGCCTATAAGGGGCGGCCCGCCCGGCAGGGCAGGCAGATTTAAAGACACAAAATCCGCAAGGCGCAAAAGCTCCTCCAACCCCACCTGACGCAACCCCAAACGCTCGACCAAGGCCGGTTTGGGGGCGCGACTGTGCGCCGCAACCTCCATGCCCAGGGCGCGGGCGGCCTCGGCCAGCATGGTGCCTATATGCCCCAAACCGATAATACCCAAGGTTTTGCCGTAAAGCTCCATCCCCAAAGTATGCGCCCACTCGCCCCGCATCAGACGGTTGTGCGCCGGCACCACCCCCCTGGCCAGGGCGAAAATAAAACCCAGGACCAGTTCCACCGTACTGCGCGCATTGGCCCCCGGCGTTCGGGATCCGTCAGGGGTGGTCGAAAATACTGGCTGCAGCAGGGCACCTC
>JAITGZ010000160.1 GCA_031280335.1 Deltaproteobacteria bacterium
GCTTTTTGGCCAGATCCAGGGTAATGCCGGACTCGCGCAAACCGTTGCCCACCGCCCCAGGGTCGTGGCCGCCGTGGCCGGCATCCACCATGATGGTTTTCATGGTCAAGCCCAACTGTTCCAGTAAAGCGGTCCCGGCGGCACCCGTAGTTGCGCCGGAGGCCGCCCTTGGGGGCACGACCCGTTCCGCACGGGGCGCATGGCGCTGCAACAACGTTTCCGTTTTAAGGCGCATATCACCGGACGGATATAAACGGATCAGTTCCAGGGCCGTACGCCGTCCTTCTTCCATCTGTTTGAGCCTTGACATGCGGATTTCAGCCAGGAAATAGAGGGAGTCATCCGCCAGGGCATGTTCCGGATAGGTCTTGGCCGTGTCTTCGAAAAGATCCTTTGCGCGCAACCAGTCGCCCTTGCTCCCGGATCGCACGGCCAGCTCGTACCGGCATCTGGCCGCCTGGTAGGCCGCTTTGGCCGCCATGTCTCCCCAGGGTGCCGTTGCCTGCGCGGCGAGAAAATCTTTTTCCAGTTTAAGCCAATTTTCCCTGATCCCGGCCTTGTCTTTATCCGCCAAAAGTTCACGCCAACGCGCTGCGGCCTCGGCGTAAAGGCTTGCCTGATGTGCGGTGGCGCGATCATCCGCATCCCGGTGCCGCTCTTCCGCCTTTGGGTGCGGGGCGTTTTCAGGGCTAGGCAGAGGAGATGGCGGCCCTTGCGCGGCATCATTGCCGAGCGGTACTGACCGCAGCTCCTTTGATTGCGGCTTAGTTTCAACAGGCGGAGGCGAGGGAGAGGGAGAAGGCTTTTTGTCCCTTAGGCGCTCACGCAACTCCATTGCCTCGGGAAAAAGGTCGCTTTCAGGGTAACGTTCCATCAACACGTTCAGGCGCGTTATGGCGGCAAGTTCGTCGCGCAGCGAAACGGCCAGAAGTACGGCTTGATTGAAACAGGCATTGTCCGCCAGCGGGTGGGTGGAATAGAGCCTTGTCAGATCCGCATAGCGGTCGTGAGCGGCCTGATAATCATCTTTTTTCTTGGAGCGATCCCCCAGTTCTTCCAAGGTCCGGCCACGGTAAAAAAGGGCTTCCGGGGCCAAACCCGGGTAATGCGCCTGAATGTCCGCAAAGCGTTTTTCTAGGGTTTCCCATGAATCGCGCCGCATACCCCGTTGCCGTTCACGGCTTAAGGCTTCAAATTCCTTGACCGCCAGATAAAAGGCCTCCTGACCGGAGACCGCAGCCAAAGCTTGTGTGCCCGCTACGGGCAGCGTGCCCAGAAAATAAAGGATTATGAGACATAGCCACGAAAGCGTAGGCCGCAAAGACATTTTATTCCGCCAGTTCCCCTTTCAGGGTAGGTTTGCCGCTGCCGGTTATGCGCACCTTCAGCATATCCCCTGTGGTCGCCCCGTGTGCAGGGGGTATGTAGAGATTCACGGCAAAATCGTGCGCTTCTCGCCCGCTCCAGGAAGAAGCGGGGTTTTTCAGGCTCGGCCCTTCAAGCAGCACGTGGGCGCTCTGCCCGCGCATGGCTTCCAGAATGCGGGCGCTGTTGTGATTTTGCCATACTTGCAGTCGGGACAGGCGTTCCAGGGCCAGGGCGGGGGGGATTTTATCCGGCATAGTGGCAGCTTTGGTTCCAGGTCGGTCGGAATAGACAAAGGAAAAACTGGCGCAAAAATCGGCCTCTTGCATGGCATCCAGGGTATCCTCAAAGTCCTGTTCGTTTTCACCTGGAAAGCCGACGATGATATCGGTGGAGATGTGTATATCCGGTCTCGCTTGGCGCAGGGCACAAACCAGGGCTATATACTCCGCCCTGGTGTAACCGCGCCCCATGGCCCTGAGTACGCGGTCCGAACCTGATTGCAGCGGAAGGTGCAGACGCGGGGCAAGAAGCGGAATTTGGGCAAAGGCCTGAACCAGTGCCGGTGCCATATCTTTGGGGTGCGAGGTCATGAAGCGCAGGCGCGCAAGGCCGGGTAGCTCCGCCACTCGGTAGAGCAGCGTGGAGAAAGAAGATCCGTCCCCCAGGCTGTCTTGGCCGAAAGAGTTGACATTTTGCCCCAATAGGGTGATTTCGCGTGCGCCCCCGGCAATCAGGGCGCGGCATTCGGCCAGGATATCTTCGCTGCCTCTGGATTTTTGGCGGCCGCGCACCAGGGGCACGATGCAGTAAGCGCAAAAATTGTCGCAGCCGCGCATAATACTGACCAAGGCTGCCGGGCCGGTGGCGGCCGCCTTCAATTTATGCCCTTGCTCGGCAAAAGTTTCGTTGAAATCCAGCAGGGTGATTTTACGTTGTGGGTCTGACAGCAACAAATCAATGGCCTCAGGAGCGGCGGCCAGTCCATCGGTGCCAAAAAGCAGGCGCAGTTCGCGTGAACGGGCAAAGAGTCTTTCACCGCACTGCTGGGCCACGCAACCGCCCACGCAGGCCAAAATTTTACGCTCCGGACTCTTTTGGGCCAATAGGGAGATGCGCCCAAGCTCAGTGTAAACTTTATCTTCCGGCTTTGCACGTACGGAACAGGTATTCAGAATATGGACATCCGCCTCTTCCCTGGAACTTGGCACATGCCCCCTGTCCGTGAGCGCACGCGCCAGCCAGGCTGAATCATTGGCGTTCATCTGACAGCCGAAGGTCAAAATGTGAAAACGCTTTCGCATGGGTAAAGCTTTAAATTATTTAGGCTGAAATTACCAGAGAGGATCGTTTTGGGGGCGGCGCCTTATTTTTTATGCATAAAAACCTTGGCTGGCTGTTCGGGGTTGGATTGCGGCACTTGCAAGCCGAGGCGGGCTTCGTGGTTGATGATCACGGGTCCGACCATGTTCAGGCAGGTGTCTTCGGGGTGTCCTGGGGGGATGCTGACGGTAACCAGCACGGAGATTTGCTCCGGCCTGGTGATATGGAGCATGTTTTGTTCCGCATCGTTCAGGCGTACGGAGTAATCCTGCACAAAGCTGTACGGGTCGGCCACCATAAGGCCCAAGCCGGGGTCTTCCAGGCTTTGCAGAACCATGAATGGAGCGTTTTCGTGGATATGCAGCAGGGCGAAGTCACGTTTGTCGGCGTAACCGATCAGTCCCTTGGGAAAACGCAGGACATGTTCAAAGGATATTTTACGCGGACCCAGACGGGTCTCGAATTCTATGGTTTTTTCCGCCATATTTTTGCCGCCGCTAGCAGATCGTTGTTGTCGGCCATTATGGCCCTGGTGTTTTCATCCTTGATGCGCAGATAAATTTCTTCACGATAAACCATGGTATCATCAGGTACAGAGATGCCCAGGCGCACCTGTTTGCCCTGGATGCCGAACACGGTAATCTTGATGTCATCGCCTATGTGCAGGCTTTCACCCGCTCGGCGAGCCAGTATCAACATGCTTTTTCCCGAATGCTAAGCAATCTCACTTTGGCATCGCTTTAGATAAAGTTCATCAGACTGAGCTGCATGATCATGGATGAAGACTGCAGTACGCTCTGGTAGGCCAGTTGCTGCTGAGTCAGGCGGGTCATCAGTTCAGCCAGATCCACATCTTCCAGGCTGCTCAGGCGGTCACTCTCGTCCAATTTGAGGGAGTCAAGCTGGATACCTATGGAACTGACCCGGTTAAGGCGTGCGCCAATAGTGGTGCGCGCCAGGCTGATGTGACTGATGACCTTGCTGCAATGGGCCAGTGTCTCTTGCGCGCCTTCCTGACTGTTGGTTTCCACCAGAGCTATGCCCCGGCCAATCAGTTCAAAAAGGTTTTTATCCAGGTCGTTTGGCGTGGGCATGGCCCCTTCGCTGCTGAAAGGCTGTTGGTACAGGCCGCCGAAAATATCCAGACCGATGTTGTTGATGGTGATGTTGGCATTGGCACCGATGGTCAGGTCAATGTCCGCCCGGTGCGGCCGGATTATGAACTGATCGCCGGGCACATAGGCCGGCGGGGGAAGACCGTTGGGCGGGGTGGGGACGGCCCCCAGGTTAAGAAAACCTCCTTCCACAGAAATGCGGATGGGGTCGGAGGAGCTCACCCCAGGAGGAATGGCTGCGTGCAGGCCTTCCACCCAGGAGACGCCGTCATCCAGGCTGTAAGAGTAGGTAAGGTCATTGCCGCTCACCGCATCCACACGCACGGCCACATCGCGTTTGAATACGCCGGAGGCTTCGGCGGGTACGGGCAGATTGTAAGGATAACTTTGCACCACTGTGGGCGAATTGGTGTCGCCGTTATACTGGGCGGTGTGGTGCAGGTAGATCCATGTGCCGTCTTCATGCGGAGAAGCGGGATTGTTCTGCCGTATCCAGCTTGGGTCAAAGGGGGTAATGGCGTCAGGCCCCAAAAGTTTGACCGAGGCCCCTGATGTGCCTAGACGGATTTGCGGCGGCGGTCCGGCGCTCCAATCCGCCGGCACGCTGTTAATCCAGGTTGTACCGCCATCCAGGGTATATTGAAAGTCCGGGGTGGGGTTGCCGGGGCTGCCGTCATCCAAAAATCTGACAATGGCGCTTTTGGAAAGGTTGCCTTCCACCACAAAACGGGCCTGACTCATGCTTGGGTCGCGGCTGAAGGCTCCCATGGTCATGGCATAGGGGGGGGCTTCCGTCTCGTGCCCGGCGAAGATATGGCGGCCATTGAATTTGGTGTTGGCATAAGAGATCATCTGCTCCAGTATCTGCCGTAATTCGCCCCCGATGATTTCCCGTTGCACCTGATCATAAGTGCCGGTGGAGGCTTGTTCCAATAATTCCAGTACGCGTGTCATACTGGTATGCACCTGATCCAGGGTGTTTTCGCCCTGCGTCAGCCAGCCCTTGGCCATATTCAGGTTGTCGGCGTATTGCGTCAGGCTGCTCAGACGGGTGTTGGAGGCCATGATCTGGGCCGTGCCGTAAGGGTCGTCCGAGGGTTTGTTGACCTTTTTCTGGGTGGAGGATTGCAGGTGTGAATCCATGTACGCGCTGAGCGTGCCGTTCATGCGAAAGAGAAAATTAGAGTACATCTGGCGCTGCGATACGCGGATCATAAAAGCTCTCCTTGAACCGGCCTTTACTGCTTGAGGCCGAGCAGGGTTTGAAACATTTCATCGGCGGTGGTGATCAATTTGGCCGCCGCTTTGTAAGAAGACTGAAAACGGATCAGGTTGCTCATTTCTTCATCCAGGTTCACTCCGGATATTTCCTCTTGCTGCTCCAAAAGCTGTTGAGCCACGGCCATATAGGACTTATTGTTGAAATTGGCCCCAGCGGCCTGACTGCCCACCTTGGAGACCAGCAGAGCGTAGTAATCCGGTAAATTCTGCACGCGTTCGCGCCCGGTCCAGTCCTTGAAGGTAAGGTTTTTTACAGCCAGATTACCTATGTCCCTGGCCGTGAGGTTGTCGCCGTTGTTCAGTTCGGCCCCGCCGTTGATGCGCCCGGCGTTGACCAGGTTGGGATTTTGCGCCACATAATGGTTCATGGCAATATTGCCGGCACCATCGCCCTTGAAGTAGGTATTTATGCCCAGGGCGGCCAGTACGCCGGAGGTATCGTTGCCGAAGCCAAAGGTATAACCGTTGTTGCTCTGGAGGTTCAGACGGTTGTCCGCAACGCTGATGTTCATAAAGTAACCGAGGTTGTTGCTTTGCAAATTGCCCGCCCCATCAACCCAGTTGACGGTAATGTTGTTCATTTCAAAAACCAGGCGATCAAGGCTCCAACTGGCGTCAAAATTTATATCCAGGGCGCTGCGCATGCCTGGGTCGATCATGATGGGGTCGCCACTGACCGGATCATAGAGGGCGATGGAAAAGTTGCCGTCCTGCAGGCGTTCCGCCCAGGGCATGCCAATATAGGAGGAGTTTAGAGCGTAGGCGCTGTTACGTACGCGATAGTCGCCGATGACGGAGTTGAGATGGGTCAGTCCCGCGCCTTGACTGTGGACGCGGTTGACCTCCCAGATCAAGTTTTTGGAAAACTCGTCCAATTCATCGCGTATTTCAGCCACACGGTAATCCATGAACAGGATGTTACCGGCGATGCTGCCGCCGTTGGCGCGGTGGCTGCTTACGTTCCCGTCCGGAAATTCCTGGGGGGTGATCAGCAGTGGCCCTATGGTCGGCTGAATCCAATAAAGGGCGTTTTTGGGCACGATGAGAAAGCGGTCGCCGGGGATGAAACTGTCCGCTGGAGGGGAACCTGGGGCGGAAGGGTCGGCATAATTGAAATAAATATCCAGATCCTTCACCCGTACGGGTCTGTTTTGGTCATTGGCTTCGAAGTGCATTTCGTTGCCTTGGGCATCGGTAACCCAGCTTTTGCCGCCGTCCAGAGAGACACGGAACAGGGGAGGGGGCGAAGACCCCAGGGTGCCGCCGTTTATAAACTCCACAGTATATTCATAGCCATCCGTGCCGTCGAACTCAATGCTGCCCCTGAAGGTGGTGGAGGCAGTCTTGTTCTGAAAGGCCCTGGCCCCTTCATAAGAGAGTTCAAAACCCACCGCTCCATCCACCAGGGTATGCCCGCCGGAGGTATTGACAATATATTGGCCGGCACCCCGGTCAATCACATCCACATCGATCAGGCCGGAAAGCTCACGCACCAGGGCATCACGTTCATCCAGAAGGGTATTGGGGTTGTTTTTACCCTGGACGTAATGGGTATTAATCTCCCGGTTCAGCCTGGCCACGGTTTCTATAATTTGGTTGGCCCTGGCCACCTGTTCGCGGATCATGCCTTCGGTTCTTTCTTCAATTTGCTTCAGGCTGATATCATTGGACTTGATGGCCTCCGTCAAGGTCTGGGTATTGGAGAGCAGGGCCTGGCGTCCGGCGGCGTCGTCCGGAAACTGGGAAAGTTTTTCCCAGGAAGAGAAAAATTGGCTCATGATCGAACCAATGCCCAGGCCGCTGCTTTCATTAAAAATGCTTTCCACGCTACGCAGGTCGCTGGCCATAGTGTCCCAGCGCATATATTCGCTGTTTTTCTGCAGATAGTTGCGCTCAATGAATTTGTCAAAATAGCGCATGACCTCTGTGGCCCTGACCCCCTGCCCCATCTGGCCGGGGTTGTAATCCAGCGATGGCCAGGCTTCAAAGCGCACCGCCTGACGGGAATAGCCCGTGGTGTTGACGTTGGCGATGTTGTTGCCCACCGTCTGTAAGGCGGTTTGCGAAGCAAAGAGGGCACCTTTGCCGATATTCAGTACGCTGTTTACGCCGGTGGCCATCATAGCCTCCAGTTAATCATGACTGCGTCCGGGCGCTGGGCGGCAGAGGCCCCGCGGGAGCCGTACACGGATGGCTCTTTGGGCAGAAGCTGTTCATGCAGGGTGTTCATGAGCAGATGGCTTTGATCCAGCAAAGAAAGAGAGAGGGCGGAATTTTTTTCTCCCTGTCTGGCGCAGCGTTGTTCAACTGCGTCAATGCTCATGAACAGGCGGCGCACGCGCGCCCCCTGTTCTTCCGGCAGCATTTCGGCGTATTCCAGCGCTTTTGTGCCCTGCAGGATATTTCTTAGCTCGTCCCGTTCCGTTGCCAGCTGGCGCAGCAGTTCGTGTATGGAGAACTCCAGGGAGGCGATTTCTTCAGTCTTGAGGGAAACCAACAGGTCAAATTCTTCTATCTGCAAAGATTCCAGCAGTTCCAGTCCTTTGGCTTGGCGGGTCAGGTTACCGATGACGCGATCGTACATATGCGCTCCGTGCCCCCGGATGGGGCATAATTTGCTCTTTTATTCCGCTGGTTGCAAATTTGATGCCGGGGCGGCTTCAGGCCGGAGGTCTTCAGCCCGCAGGCGGGCTGAAGGGGAGGACCCGGCCGGAATGACCGGCAGCTGCGGGTTGTTGCGTGGGCTGCCGGTTACATTGCTTTGCCCCATACGTCTGGAAAGCTGTTCATAAAGCATGTCCGCCAGACCGATGCCTCCGGCGGAGGCCATTTTGCGTGCGAACTCCTGGTCGTACATGCCCTGACGCATGCTTTCCTCCCGGCTGGGCTTCTGTCCGAATTGCACGGCGTTTTGGCGCATCTGTTCCCAAATTTTTTGGATAAAGATGGCTTCAAAACCCTCACAGGCTTCGCGCAAGCGGGCTTGTTCACTGGGCGGAGCGCTTAGGTTGCGGCGCAGGCGGTCCATATCCAGTTTACGCTGTACATCTTCCGCTCCCTGGTTCATGCTGGACGTTAAACTTGGGAAAGGGCCGGGGATAAGAGCCGTATCCATCTAAATCACCTCCAGGGCCGCATGCAGGGCACCGGCGGCCTTGATGGTGCGCAGAATGGAAATGACATCACGCGGGGTGGCACCCACGGCGTTGAGACCATCCACCAGTTCCTGCAGAGTGGCCCCTTCCATAATGTTCAGGCGGCGTACCTCTTCATTCTGGTCGATGTTGGTGTTGGGTGTAACGGCAGTGCTGCCGCCGCTGAACGGTCCAGGTTGTGAAACGTCAAAGCCCTCGCGTACCGTAACCTCCAAGTTGCCGTGCGAAACCGCCACCCTGGAGATGCGTACGGCCTGCCCCAGGACGATGGTGCCGGTTTTTTCATCCACTACCACCTTGGCCGCCATATCCGGGGTTATTTCAATGTTTTCGATGGAGGCCATGAGCGGTACCAGGTTACCCCTGAAGTCGCCGGGCACGGTCAGTTCCACCGTGCTGATGTCCAAGGCCCGCGCAAAACTGCCGCCCAAGGCATTGTTGAGGCTGGAAGCCACCTGCTGTGTGGTGGAAAAATCCTGTACCTGCATGTTCAGCATCAGGGAATCCTGTTTGTTGAAGTCAAAGGGCACGCTTCGTTCCACCGTGGCACCGCCGGGCATCAGCCCCACAGTGGTGATGTTTTTCATGGCGTTGGCCTGTCCGCCTTGGGCGTTGAAGCCGCCCAGAATCAACGGCCCCTGGGCCAGGGCGTAAGTTTTGCCGTCTATGCCTTTGAGCTGGGTATGTAGCAGTACTCCCCCCAAGAGGCTGGAAGCGTCCCCCAAGGAAGATACGGTTACGTCCATGCGCGACCCCGGTTTGGCCGAGGCCGGCATCCTGGCCGTAACCATGACCGCAGCCACGTTTTTGGGCTTCATCTGTTTGGGGTCCACGGAAATACCCATTTTTTCCAGCATACTGACCATGGAACGCATGGTGAAGGTGGATTCTTTCTTATCGCCCGTGCCTTGTAGCCCGACCACCAGGCCGTAACCTACCAGCTGGTTGTCGCGTACCCCGCCGAAACTGGCTATGTCTTTAATGCGCACGGCCCAGGACGGCACGGCCCAGAGCAGCGCGAAAAACAGAGCCGCGCTCATTAACGCCAGAGTCTTAAAGTAATTTATAGTGTTCGCCTGCATAATGATACTCCTTTGACCGCAGTACCGCTGTACGCTGAAACAGCGCCTGCGTTAGACCATGCGAAAAACGTTCCAACTTGAAAAATCCTTTTCAAAAGGGCCAGACCGTATCCAGCAGGCGGCTGAGCCAGCCCGGACCCTGCTTTTCAGCCAAGGCACCTTTGCCGTAATATTCTATACTGGAGTCCGCCAATTGGGTGGAAAGTATGGAGTTGTCCGAAAGCACATCGCTGCCGCGCACCAGCCCCTTGATAACCATATATTCGGTTTCTGCGTTCACCTTGATTTCTCTGGCTCCGGCCACCTCCAGAATTCCGTTGGGCAAAACGTTAATCACTCGGCCGCCTATGGTGGTGCTGACGCTGTTTTCACGGGTAGTCTGGCCTGTGGCTTCATGCTTGTTTTCGCTGTTCGCGCTGACAATGGGGTTTGAACCCACCGGTGAGGACATGAAGCCCCCGACAAATAGAGGGGAAACCGTATTGCGTCCAAAGGCCGCGCTGATGCCGTAGTTAACTTCGGACTGGCGCTGGGTGGTGGTATTGGCCTTGTTGCTGGCCTTGGTATTTTCCACTATTTTGATCAGGATGATGTCCCCCACGCGGCGGGCGCGACTGTCTTCAAAGAGCATTCCGGAGGAAGATTCACTGAAGATAGAGCCTGGGTTGGCGGCGTGCGCTTCCGGTTCGGTATAGGGCTGGGGAGGGGTCAGCGCTGGCATGGCCGGGGCGGGGGTTCTTTCGGCTGACTTGCCGGCGCAGCCAGCCAGAACCAGCGGAAGCATCAATAACAGAAAGATTTTCAGGTGGTTCATATTTTACTCCTATGCTACGGGATATTGACATCCCGGCTAAAGCCGTTTTTCCGTCAGTGTTTTTTCCGGTTGCGGCGTAGTCGGGGCGCGGCCGTCATAGGTTTGACCGGAGCGGGCCAGCACGGTCTGGGCGTCCAGAACAAAGGCATAGATTTGGCGCTTGCTCCGTACATTCCTTACCGGTATGGCTTCACCCCCCACCCCGTCGGCTAGTGCCTCCACTGTGGCGCTCAGGCGCACGGAGGGGCTTTCAAAAACCAGCCGGAGCAGATCGCCCTTTTTTACTGTGGGCACATACCCCAAATCACTTTCCAGAATGGCCTGGTCCGCAAAGATGGCCCGTTGGGCCTGCCATGGACCGCCCCGTCCGTCCCAAGGGGTTTCGCGCAGATAGGCTAGATTTTTGCGGACAAAAGAGACATGTTCCGGGCGGATCACTTCGCCCTTGTTCGCCGCCTTGCTGAGGCAGGGCACGGTGGCCCAGCAGTCCACAAAAACAGAGCCGGTGAGGCGGCGTGAGGCACCGCCGTCCGCCTCGCGTACCACGTAACGCAGGCTTAGGCGGCCTGGGCTTATGGCGGCGGGGGCTTCCAATTCCAGATACTGGCTTTTATCCGCCAAAAATATCTGGGTGGGCAGACGAAAGTCTGAAAAAGAGCTTTCCCCCGGCAGGGTGGTCAAAAGTGTCGTCAATGTTTTGACGGTAAGCTCTTGTACGTCCGCCTCATCCAACAGTCTGCCCCCTCTCTGCAAGGTAAGGGAGGGTGGGTAAAGACACAGGGCGGCCAGCTCGCGCCCCAGGCTGTTCAGTATGGCTTGCTGCAGCCTTGGCCTGGTCAGGTTTAGGGGCGGGGTTTTTTCTTCCGGCGCGGGCCAGAGTTCACGCCCGGCCAGAGCCTGCCAGATATCCTCCGGCATGGGGCCGGCGGGCCGGGCTATTTCACCCAGGCGGATCAGCGGTCCTTCCACCACCGCCGCTTCCAACAGGCGCAGCCTCCAGGGGGCGTCTTTGAAAGCGGCGCTGGTCGCACGTACACCCTCCGCCAGGAGAGTTGCCGGTAATCCTAGAATGACCGGCAGTACCATCAGGCGCAGGCAGATTTTAAACAGGCGTAATACAGGCATAATTTTACCGTACTGTAAAAAATATCTAACTCTGTTTTATGAACGTTTTAGCTGGATGGCGGTCTGCAACATGGAGTCCGAAGTCTGGACGGCTTTGGAGTTCATTTCGTAAGCGCGCTGACCTACAATCATGTTGACCATTTCATCCACCACCTCCACATTGGACATTTCCAAAAAACCCTGGGCAATGGTGCCAACGTTTTCTTCACCCGGTACGCCCTCCTGAGCTTCACCCGATGCCTCGGTAACATTGAAGAGGTTGCGGCCCAGGGCCTCAAGTCCGGCGGGATTGATGAAGGTGAACAGGGGGATGTCCGCAGCGGCCAATTCTTGATTGTTTCCGTCCATGGCGGAAATATGCCCGTTTTCCGTAACCACGATGTGTTTGGTTTCAATGGGCACGGTAAATTCCGGCTGCAGCACATAGCCGTTGGCTGTAACGATGGTACCGTCTTGATTCAGCTTGAAAGCGCCAGCCCTGGTATAGCGCGGCTCGCCGTTCACCAGCACTTGAAAAAAGCCTTCACCTTCAATGGCCAGATCCAGGGGATTGTTGGTGTTCTGATAATCTCCTTGAGAAAAAACCTTATGCACGGCGGTGGGCCGTACACCCAGGCCTACCTGCATGCCCACGGGGATGCGCTGATCGCCGTCAGTGCCGGTGATGGATCCGGCGATGCGCAGGGTCTGGTAAATTAGATCCTCAAATTCGGCCCGGTTCTTTTTGAAGCCGGTGGTGTTCACATTGGCCAGGTTATGGGAAATTACGTCAATATTAAGCTGCTGGGCGTGCATACCCGTGGCGGCTGTCCACAATGAACGCATCATGGCGTTATGCTCCTTGTTTACACATTATCTGTTGCGGCCCACGCGGGTAATGGCCTCGCGGTCCACGGCATCGCTGGTCTGCATGATCTTTTGGTAGGCCTCGAACTGGCGATTGGCCTCGATCAAGTTGACCATTTCATAAACCACATCCACATTGGGCGTTTCCAGAAAGCCCTGAATCATTTCCCCCGGAGCGTCTATTTCTTCTATCTGCACGCCGTTGCGTGCCCGAAAGAGGTTGCCCCCCATTTTTTCCAGATTGCGTAGGTTATCCACAGAGACAAAGCCGATCTGCCCTATCTCGGCGCCATCGCCGAAGATGCGCCCATCGCCGGCGATGACGATGTTTTTGATGCCGGGGGGGATAGTGATTTCACCTCCGTCGCCTAGTACGGGAAAGCCCTGCTCCGTGACGAGCGTGCCTTCGGCGGTGAGACGGAAGTGCCCGTTGCGAGAGTAATAGTCCCCCGTAGGGGTGCGGATGGTAAAAAAACCCTCGCCGCTTATGGCCAGATCCAGCGGGGCGCTCGTGGCCTTGAGTCCGCCTTGTTCAAAGTCGGTCAAAGACACGGCAAGGCGTGGTCTGGCCCGGTGCTGCGGATCCGGAAACAGTTTTTTGGAGCGCACATTGGCCACCGGCTCCATGATCTGGTCATGGGCGAACATGATAAAGGTGTCGCGAAAAGCCAGGGTGTCGCGTTTATAGCCAGTGGTGTTCACATTGGCCAGGTTGTTGGCAATGCTGTTCATGCGGTGTTCGTTGCTCAAAGCCCCGAACAGGCCGCTAAACATGCTGTTCTGCATAAAAAAACCTCCATACGGCGCTCCGCCTGCAGCGCAGGCGGGCGGTAATGCCGGATCCCTCCCGGTTGCCGGTCCACGCCGTCAAGGGCGTAAAAAACCTGCTTTAATAGGGTTAAGCAACTTGCGGGCCAAGTCTCCCATATTCAGCGCCCGTAAGGCATTATTGGCGCGTTACATCCTCGCCCTCTCAACCTTGACGTATTTTTGACCCGCAAAAAATAACTTGCCAAAGCCAAGCCATATAAGTAAAAGCATTTGCACAACACTATGCCGGGGTGGTGGAATTGGTAGACACGCTAGATTCAGGATCTAGTGCTCGCAAGGGCATGGGAGTTCGAGTCTCCCCTTCGGCACCAGAAAATAATCTCACAAAGCCCCGCAAGGTCTCAAAAGCCAAGCGGGGCTTAGATTTTCTGGAATTAGATAGTCTCATGTCCTCTCACAAAATCTATGGACATTCCACTAAAAGACGGCACGGGTTGAGGCATACAGGCGGGGTAATCCTCCCCTTTTTAGCAGCTCTTCAAAGTAGAGCCTATGCCGCTTGCTTCAGTTTCATGGCAGGGGTGATCCCGCCGATGCCCATGTTGGGGCGCTCATTGTTATAACGCCAAAGCCACTTGGTGGCAAAATCCTGTATTTCCTCAAGACTCTCAAAGAGATACTGGTTCAGCCAGTCATAGCGCACTGTCCGGTTGTAGCGTTCAACATAGCCATTTTGTTGCGGTTTTCCCGGTTGGGTGTGTTTCAACTGGATGCCTTTTCTGCTTGCCCAGCTTTGCAGTCTGGCGCTGACGTACTCCGGGCCGTTGTCGCAACGGATTTCTTTGGGCTGGCCTAGCCATTCGATTATTTGTTCCAGTACTCTCCATGCGGGCGTTAAAGCCTCATTGGAACGGGTTCAGGGGAGAGGGGTTTGGGGAGGAAATTTCAAGGGCAGGCCCTTTGAGGTTGGTTCCCCAAGGTTATGATGGACACATTTTTAGAGCAATTTCAAGGTTTAAATGTATCCAGGTCGCATCAGCGCAGGCCGAGTTTTTTCATGCGCCGCCAGAGGGTGCTGCGATCAATGCCCAGTTTGGCCGCCGCCTCCCGTTGCCGGCCGCCGCTTTCCAGCATGGCTTTGCGTATGGAGTCAATGGCGTCATTGCGCAAAAGCTCGCGGGCCAGCGAGACGGAGGGCTCGTTGACCCGCAGGATGTCTTCCAGATGTTTTTTTTCAATCAGGTCCACATGGCTGGTGGCTGCGGCGCGCTCCACAATGTTATACAACTCGCGCACATTGCCGGCCCAGAAATGCCGGCGCAGCAGGAGCAGGGCATCAGCGCTGAAGCGCGTCTGCCCCTGCCCAGGCCGGGCAACGGCCTGAAGGCGGCGACCAGCCAGGGCAGCTATGTCTTCGGTGCGCTCATGCAGCGCTGGGATATGCAGATGCAGCACATTCAGGGCGTAGTACAGTTCCGCTCTGAACAGCCCCTGCCGTATGCGCTGGGCCAGATCACGGGCGGTGCCGGCCATGATGCGCAAATCAACCGGAACCGCACTTCTGGACCCGGTGCGGCGTACGACCTTGCTGCGCAGCACATCCAGGATCAGACTCTGGGCGTGTCCGTCCAGATCGGCTATTTCATCAAAAAAAAGCGTTCCGCTGCGGGCCGCCTCAAAGACGCCCGGCGACTCTCCGTCTGGAGCGCCGCTGCCCAGAAAATACGCCTCCAAAAGCTGCGGGCTGAGCAGAGCGCAGGGAACCGTTACAAAAGGGCCGCCCGCTCGTCGGCTGTAAGCATGGATGCTTTCCGCAAACAGGGTCTTGCCGGAGCCGGGTTCACCGCTGATTAAAAGCGGGGCCTCGGTCAGGGCATAGTCCTTGGCGGTGCGGATGGTACGGCGCATGGTGGTGGAAGAACCGATGATGTAATCAAAGCTTTGCAGGCCGTTTTGAGTCGAGCCGTTTTTATCCAGGGCCGGGATGCTTTCTCCTGCATCATTAAAGGAAAGCACCAGTCCGGCCTCCTGGTCGCCAGCCCGAATGCGTTCCAGGCGGTAGCGCACCTCGCGCCCGTTGAACACGGCCAGTTCTTCGCGTACCCTGCGTGCGCCGCCCAAAAGTCCGCGCAGATTCAGCTCCGGCCAGACCTCCTTCAAAGTTTTGCCGATAAGTGCGCTGCTGCCAGGGCTTTTTTCATCCTGCCGGGCGGGGGGGCTGTACATGGTAACGCGCAGGGCCGCATCGACCACAAAGACGCCGGCGGAGTTCTGTTCAATGGCCGCCCGCAGAAAGGCGTTTTTGACCTTGTCCATGGTACGGGCTTCCAGGATGCGGCAGGCTTCACGCAGGGCCTGGAGTACCGCCTCTTCCCCTGTCTGGATTTGGACGGCCGGCAGTCCCAGGCGTTCCGCCTCGCGGCAAGCCGTGGCCCCACCCACCAGCACGTCCGCCCCGTCTTGCAGGGCGGCTTTGACCTGGCGCTCCGTGTCCTCTTCTGATGCGGGCAGATAAAGACGCGCCCCCGGACGGCAAAAATCATTGACCAGAGAAACAGGCTCGGCCATTTCCTGAAAAACCACCACGGCTGGCCTATCCCCCATATGTTCCGCCCGCTTGAGCGCCCGCATATAGTCGTAGGCGGTAACAGGCGTTTCCACCACAATGCAGTCCGGGATGGCGGCGGCGCGGATGGCCGAGGCTGTGCGCCCGCGCGACACAAAGACGGATGTCCCCCGGCGGCTGTGGTGCAGGGCTAGGCGGACGCCTTCGCCAATCAGCCCCTGCAAGGCATGTACCTGTGGAAAGAGCTTTTTGCATACGCGCAAAACCACTTCCAGGAGATCTGCCGTGGGGGCGATGAATATAATCTGATGCATCAAATTGCTACAAAAAAATGTAAATACAGGTTTATTTTGCATATAATAGCAAATATACATATATAATGCAATATTAAGCAACATAATCGCAATATTTTACATCGTATGAACCTGTATTTTTGTTTCCATTGGGTTTAGAGCAAATCAACTTTGATATCGCTCCTGCCGGAGGCTCTGCCCCCGGCACCCCCGCCAAAGGGGCCAACCCCTTTGGAAACCCTTTCATGACGGAGGAGAAGACATGCATGCTCTGGAAAAAATTTTGGCGCAGAAAGCGGGCAAAACCTCGGTCAAGACGGGTGAAATCGTCAACTGCACGGTGGACAAGGCCGGGATCAACGACCTGTATCTGCAGACCGTCCGCTCTTTTCACGAAATAGGTGCCTCCAAAGTGGCCCTGCCCGAAAGGGTGATCATGTTCATGGATCATTACGCCCCGGCCTCCACCAGTCTGCAGGCGGACAACCAGCGCCGCTTCAGGGAGTTTTGCCGGACCAGGAATGTGGGCTACCTGATGGACGTCAACGAGGGGGTATGCCATCAGGTTATGGCGGACAAGGGGCTTAGTCTGCCGGGCGAACTCATTGTGATCACCGATTCGCACACCACTACCCACGGTGCCTTCGGGGCCTTCGGCACCGGCGTGGGGGCCACGGACATGGCCACCATTCTGGCCACGGGCAAGCTCTGGTTCAGGGTGCCGGAGATCATGCGCATCCGCATTGAGGGTACCCTGCCCAAAGGCGTATATGCCAAAGATGTCATTCTGCACATCATCGGCAGGCTGGGGGCTGACTATGCCGTGTATAAAGGGGTGGAATTCGCCGGCCCGGTGGTGGGCGGTTTTTCCGTTTCAGAACGGATGGCCCTGTGCAATATGAGTACGGAGATGGGAGCTAAAGCTACTTATATACATCCGGACGCCGTTACTCTGGATTTTTTAAAGTCCCGCGCTTCCTCCACCTACACGCCGGTGAGTACGGACGCGGATTTCACCTATGCCGAAAACCTGAGTTTTGACGTCTCCAACCTTAAACCGCAGGTAGCCGCTCCTTCCAGCGTGGATAACGTTTTTGACCTGGACGAATACGCCGGAACCTCCATCAGTCAGGCCTATCTCGGTTCCTGCACCGGTGGGCGGCTGGAAGATATAGCCGTGGCCGCATCCATTCTCAGAGGCAAAAAAATCGCCCCCGGTACGCGCTTGCTGGTTGTGCCTGCCTCACGCCAGACCCTGCTGGATGCGGTGCGGGACGGGTATTTACAGGACTTGGTTCATGCCGGAGCTACCTTTGTAACCCCCAGCTGCGCCGCCTGTTTGGGCACGCACCAGGGCCTGCTGGCCGATGGTGAAATCTGTATTTCTTCCACCAACCGCAATTTCCCCGGACGTATGGGCAGTACCGGGGCGGAGATTTACCTGGGATCTCCCGCCTCTGTGGCCGCTGCCGCCCTGGAGGGCAAAATCGTCAATCCCCTCAAATATCTGTAAGGAGTGTGCCATGTTGGAGCAAAAAATGCAGGGACGCGCTTTTGTTTTTGGTAAAAATATCGATACGGATCAAATATACCCCGGCCGCTTCGTGGAGTTGACCGATGTGGCGGATGTGGCCAAACATGCCATGGAAGGGGCGGACCCGGACTTCGTAAAAAAATTTTCCTCAGGCGATCTGATTGTGGCGGAAAGCAATTTCGGCTGCGGGTCCAGTCGCGAACACGCGGCCATTACTCTGAAGAGCGTGGGGGTAGGCGCTATATTGGCCGAATCATTTGGCCGTATTTTCTATCGCAATGCCATTAACCTGGGCCTGCCCGCCCTGATCTGCGGCAAGGGGCTGGCCGCCAAAACGCGCCAGGGCGAGCTTCTGCGCATAGACCTGGACAGTGGGAAAATTTTTAATGAACAAGAGGAAGGCATAGGCTGGCTTGAGCCTGTTTCAGAGTATATGCTCCACATACTCAGATCCGGCGGGATCAAGCCCTTGCTGAAAAAACAATTCACTAACGAGGGGTAAGAATTATGCCCAAAAAAACAACCATCATCGGCGCGGGCAATGTGGGCAGCACCGCCGCGCACTGCTGCCTGCGCCTGGAACTGGGCGAGATCGTGCTTCTGGACGTGGGGGCCGACATACCCTCCGGCAAAGCTCTTGATCTCGCCCAGGCGGCGGCCCTGGAGGGGCACGAAGCCAGAATAAGAGGCACGGCTGACTACACCGATTCCCGTGCCTCGGACGTGGTGGTGATCACCGCCGGCGTGGCCAGAAAGCCGGGCATGAGCCGCGCCGACCTGCTGCACACCAACATAAGTATTGTGGAACAGGTCATGAGCAAGGCCGTGGAACATTCTCCCCAAGCCCTCTTTGTCATCGCCAGTAACCCCGTGGACGTGATCTGCCGTGTTGCCCTCCAAAGCAGCGGATTGCCCGCGTCAAGAATCATCGGTCTAGCCGGGCTGCTGGATGCCGCCAGAATGCGTGCGGAACTGGCCGCTCTGGCTGGCGTGCCCGTGCATGAGGTGCAGGGCGTGGTCATTGGCGAGCATGGCGAAAACATGCTGCCCCTGCCCCGCCTGGCCACCATCGGAGGCATACCGGCCACAAGCCTGTTCAGCGCGGAGCAGTTGGAGCAGGTAAGCCAAAACACCGTGAGCGGCGGGGCGCGCATCGTCAGCCTGCTGGGCTATTCCGCCTTCTATGCCCCAGGCATGGCCCTGGCCCTCATGGTCAAAGCCCTGCTCGGCGACAGCAAGTCCATCATGCCCTGCTCCGCTTATCTCAAAAAACACTATGGAGCCGAAGATATTTTCATGTGCGTGCCGGTACGCCTGGGTGCTGGCGGGGTGGAAGAGATCATTCAGTTGGAACTGAATGCGGAAGAAAAAAACAAATTGTCCGCGTCCGTGTCCAATATACGCTCCGGCGTGCAGCAGGCGCTGAAGGTAACGGCGGGCTGACTTATATGATCGGGGCTGTCACCCCGGTCCCCGCCTGTGGAATGGCCCCCAGACCCCTTGTCAGAGTTTTTCCAGCCGCAAAGCGGCTGAAAAAACTTAACCACGCGTATTGAGAGGGTTTGGGGGGAATCATTCCCCCCAAATGGGGTTTGGGGCGATAGCCCCAACAATATGGGCAATATGAAAGCTACAATGCTCTAACCCGGTAAAAAAGGAGCGGTTTTGTGTTTGAAAATTTCACTCTGGAACAAAAAACGGTCAACGGCGTGCGCATCAACTACCGCGTGGGAGGCAGCGGCCCCGGGTTGCTTTTGTTGCACGGGCATCCGCAGACCCATGTGCTTTGGCACAAGTGCGCTCCTGAACTGGTCAGACATTTTACTGTGGTTGCGGCTGATTTGCGCGGTTATGGGGACAGTGAAAAAGTCGCGTCGGATCCTGGACATGTCAATTATTCCAAAAGGGTCATGGCCAAGGATCAAGTGGAGCTGATGCGCTCCCTCGGCTTTGAGGATTTTTATCTGCTGGCCCATGACCGGGGGGCCAGGGTGGCGCACCGCCTGGCGGCGGATCATCCGGCGGCGGTCAAGCGCATGGCCTTGCTGGACATAGCTCCGACCCTGGCCATGTACAGGCAGACCACGGAGGGCTTTGCCCGCGCTTACTGGCACTGGTTTTTCCTCATCCGTCCAGCCCCGTTGCCTGAAGCCATGCTGGAAGCTGCGCCGGAATTATACGTGCGCGGAGTGATGAACCGGCAGGCCGGGCTCAGTCCTTTTACGGAAGAGGCCATGGCTGAATACATACGCTGTATGAAGCTGCCAGGCACGGCCAGGGCCATTTGTGAAGACTACCGGGCCGCTGCGGATACGGATTTGCGCCATGATGAAGAAGACATCACCGCCGGGCACCGCCTGTGCTGTCCCCTGCTGGTGCTTTGGGGTGGAGGCGGGGTAATAGGAAAATTCTTCGACCCTTTGGCGGAATGGCGCAAAGCGGCGGAAAATGTCCAGGGCAAGGCCCTTGACTGCGGCCACTATATAGCGGAAGAAGCCCCGGAACAGCTCCTGCGGGAAGTGCTGCCTTTTTTGCTGGGATGAGAGCGTTTGGCTTTAGCAAATGTGCGCCCGGAGTATTTTGACATTTTCAAAAGCAAAATACTTTAGTATATCCGTTGCTTGCGGCGGTCAGACGTTTTCAGGCATGAACCACCGCAAGCAAGCGGAGCGAGGCGGTTTGTGTTTGAAAAAATATTTATTGGGTTTATTATTATTTTGGCCGGGGCTTATGTACTGCGGATTGTTCTGCGCCAGGGCGGCGGTTGCTCTTGCGCGCGTCCGTCGTGGAGCCGGGCGCATCGTCTTGA
>JAITGZ010000166.1 GCA_031280335.1 Deltaproteobacteria bacterium
GACCTGGCCGCCGCCGGGGCCGCGCCCCTGGCCTTTTCCATGGGGCTGATCTGCCCGCCCGATATGGGCGAGGACTGGCTGCGCCCCCTGTTCCGGGGCATGGCCGCCTTGGCGGATGAACACCGCCTGGTACTGAGCGGGGGGGACATATCCGCCGGAGACAAGCTGGGTTTCTGCCTGACCATCTGGGGCCGCCGGGCAGGACCGGAACGTTTTTTGCGCCGTGGCGCCCTGCCGGGACAGACGATCTTTGCCGTAGGGCCGTCTTGCGCCCCCCCAAAAACGCCGGGCTGCTCCCTGGGTCTGGCCCGCCTAGGGCTTTTACTGCTGGAAGAACGCGGCCGAGAGGCGGAGGCGGAATACCCGGCGGCCTGCTCCGCCCTGCTCCGCCCCCGCCCCCAGATAGAGGCTGCGGCGGTACTGGCCGGTCTGGCCCATACGCCTGAAGATATTTTTTTGATGGACGTCTCCGACGGACTTATGCGCGATCTTCCACGCCTTCTGGGCGGGGGCCGGGCCAAGCCCGACGCCCCTGACGCGCCGGGGGCGGAACTGAACCTGGATGCGGCCCTTCTGCACCCCGAACTGCGCGCTTTTGCCCACCGCGCCGCCAAGGGAGTAGAGGACGAAACACAAAAAATCATGCTGGAATTCGCCCTGACCGGCGGCGATGACTACCTCCTGCTGGGCGCGGCCAAAGCTGAACTCATCCCCCAAATCCGCGCCGGGCTGCCCAAGCACTCCTCCCTCACCCCCCTGGGACAGGTGGAGCCAACGCCCGGCCTGCGCCGCCAAGGACGCCCCCTGGAAGAAGTACTGCGGACGCGCGCCTTTGATCACTTCAGCTGAACTACTCCAGCATCGCGCTGAGGCGTTCCGCGAATTCCCTGCTTCTTTGCTCTTTGTCTGCATCCATAAAGGGTATCTTATAGCCCATATGCCTTTCCGCGCTCATTCCGGCGTACTTGAGGCCGCTGTGCTTACAGTAACGCTGCATGGCCTCGACAAAAAGGTCAACGCCATGTTCCGGCCTGTAGCCGCAGGTAAGCAGAAGGGCCATATGCCTCCCGGCCCACAGGGAAGGACCCTTTGCATCGCCGTAATATTTGTTCATGCCGTAAACCAACCGGTCCAAAGCGGCCTTCATGGGTGCCGGGCAGAACCAGGAGTAAATGGGCGCGGCCAGCACTATGAGCCGGGCGGCAAGGACAGATGCGAAAATATCCCCCATATCGTCATCTATGGCGCAGCCGAAAACACTCCAATCCTTCTGGCAGGCCCTGCAGGCCACACAGCCGCCAATCTTTTTCTCATGGAGGCGGATCAGCTCACACTCCGCGCCCAGCTCCGTCAGCCTTTCCGTAAACGGACGCAGCAAGGCGGCAGTATTGCCGTTTTTTCTGGGACTGCCCGCCAGGATGACACATTTCATCCGTCTTCTCCTTTGTGGTTGAAACATTACATCTGGAGCATTTCAACTTTGAGACGCTCTGCTCGGTGCCTTGAGTTGCGGCCTTGTGGAGGAACCCCCTACCTCCTGAATCCGTTCAGTTTTTCAGCCGCCCTCCTGGTGCGGCGTGCAATAATTCTCGGTGCGAAGCAAGATAATTCTCCCTCATTTTTGTTACACAATATGCAACAAATTTTCGCAACATAAGAAAGATCACGCGCCTCAGTGTCTTGTAAACACCGGCTCGAACGTGGTCAAGCGCTCACGCCTCCACCCCCATTGCCCCGGCCGCTATGGCGCAATACTCCGGTTCTCTCTCTACTCCGACAAACTTCCTGCCCAGAAGCAGCGCGGCTTTTCCGGTACTGCCGGATCCCATGAACGGGTCGCAGACCGTATCTCCCGGCCGTGTGGTCAAGGCGATCAGCCGCTCCAGCAACTCCACCGGCTTTTCCACCGGATGGAGCTTGCGCCGGTTATAAGTCCACCGGCAGGTGATGATGTCTTTTTGGCGTCTGTTCGCAATCACGGCCTCGGGCATACCCATAAACAGCACGAACTCATAGCTTGGGCGCAGACACATCCCGGCGCCCATGATGTCTTTATCCCAAACCAGCAGGGAGTGTGTCGGACATTCAGCTCTCACCGTGGCCAGCATAAAAACGGGCAACGACCGCCAGTTACAGAATGACAGCAGCCAGCCGGAAGGCTTCAGCACGCGCTTGCCTTCCTTCATCCAGGCCGCGTACCAATGGGCGGAATTTTCCATATCCGCCCAGTTGCCGCATCTCGCCTTGCTGTCGTACGTGGACTTTGCCCCCAGCATATACGGCGGGTCGGTAATCAGGGCGTCGCAGCACCCATCCGGCAGCGTCTCCAGCACAGCCAGGGCGTTGCCCTGGTACAGGGTCAGGGTTTCGTTTTCAAAATATGGGGTTAGGCTTGACACTACCGCTTTGCTCCTCTATAAAGAGTTCCATAAAGACGCTCTGACAGCAGAAAATCGCCGTGGCTGCCAATGAATGACGGGAACATTGTTCTGCTTTTGCAGGGTAGGCGTCCGTCCAGAGCGTCTTTCTTCTTTTCATGCCCACTCCGCCACCCCGGCGTTGCCCCCCAGGGCCGAGTCCACAATAAACTTTTTGGGGTCAAGGCCGGGTTTGCCGGGTTCGCGACGTTTGCTCATGGCTTTTTCCTAATTCCCGCGTGACCAACTCAGAGACTTGACAAAAAGCCGGGTCTGCGCTTTAGTGACGCCACTATTCTCACTTGGCGGCACGGCGCGTGCTGGGTAAACCCGCGCATCCACTGCCCGGCCTTTTGTCGGGTTTTCTTTTGCCTGTAAAATTGGCCGGTATGACAGCCCCAAATAGCCGCAAAGGAATAAGGGCGGCCTTCCAAGTGAGGTAGTTGAGTCCCGGTCTCTGTTTTTGTGAGTCGCTTGACATAGATCCAGCTTATGGCTATTTTCAAATTGTTCCCAAGATGAGCGGAGGAAAACGGGACTGTCCGCTCCTGAACCGCATTAGTCCCTCGACCTTGCGGTTTCTTGGGGATATTTACGTTAATCATCATAATACGCTGTCAGTACCGCGATCATTTTGTTCCCCCGTATGTCAGGGGTGATCACGGCAACCTTATTATCAAGATATATCTCCCATCGCCCATATCCATTCGTTATTGGTTTACCGTTGGCATCCTTGCCCAAATAACCTTGCTCAATCACTTTTGTCAGTTCTGACAGCAGTTCTTTAGGATCACGTTTGCGTTTCTGACGTTCCGCAATGATATGCTCCAAACCGATCTTTGCTTTTTTACTCCCCCACATCAAATCAATGTCTCCCAAGTCAGAACGGGTGAAAGCGCCTTTGACGTATCCTCTTTTTTCCTTGAGCAGCAGGTCGATAGCCGCTTGGCCTTTGACGCCGGTGTATTCCGGCCCCAGCAGTTTGGCCAATTCCCGCGCCTTATTCTCTGCGCTTTCCCCAGCTTCTCCGCCCCCGGCCTCTTTCACGAACCGGCCATTGCCCTCGTCATGTTCATTGCCTTTGGCGTCCGTTTCATCCAGCCCTATGGCCTTCAGCGGGTCTTCCTCCCCGCCCGCGCCCTGCGCCAGTATCTCCTCCAGGGCCGTCTGCCCGTCATCTTCCGGCAGTTCCAGCCCGGCAAAGCCCCCGGCCGGGTCGCTCATCAGCCGCGCCCGCTCCTCTTCCGGACTGGTTACTTCAGCGGCTATGCGCGTTTGCGCCGCCTGCGCCGCCTTAAGTTCCAGATCGGCCTTTTCCATGGGCTTGGCCGCGCGCGCCGGATTCCAGGAGACGCTCACAGTCAGGCCGGGGTACGCGCTGAACTCCGAGCGGCAAAGCAGCAGGTGGTGCCGATCCAGCAGCGGGGTCATGCTGTGCGCCTGGATGCTGACCAGTTCCTGATCGTAGCTGTCGCTCTCGTGTTCACCCGTGGCGTTAAAGCCCTTGGGACTTGTGCCCAGCAGCTTGGTCGCCGGGGTGCGGGCAATGGCCGCCACCAGTTGGTACTGGGTCATGATCAGGGCGTCAAAATCCGTTAGCGCGGTATCAAGCTGCTGCACATTTTCATCCTCGCCGATAATCAAAAACCCATGATTGCTGCGGATGCGCTGAAACGCCGTAAAGCGTTCCGTCATCTCATGCTCGTCGCTGATGTAGTTTTCGATCTGGCCGCGCATGGTGATCAGGCGCTTGGTCAAGGCCAGCTCCGGCGCTTCGTTCGCCACCCGCTCCGCGGCATATACCCGCTCGTAAATCTGCTGCGGCAGCGGCAGGCCGCCGTAGTAGTAGGTGGGCTTCAGCACATCCGGCACATCGCTCTCGCGCAAAATCACAAAATGCGACCGATGCACCCGCTGTCCGCCGGGCAGCCGCCACCAGGTCGGCTCGTAAAAATGCGCGGCGGCCGGGTCGCCTATGCCCGCCTGGTCAAACTCCGGGGCCAGCCAGTAGGGGTCAATCTGGCTGATCCCTCTGTAACTGCCCGGCCTGACCCCATCAGCGTTAAACGGCGCGGCGTAGTCCACCCCGTCAACCAGAAACAGGGCGTGCCGTATGCCAAAAATCCGCGCGTTGCGCGCAAATTCCCGGCATTGACCCAGTATGCCCATTTCCCGATTCCGTTCATCAATGCGCCGGGCCACCTCCGGCTGCACGTCGGCGCCCGGCAACGCCGGAAGCGCCGTAAAGCCGTTTTGCGCCGCGTCTTTCGGCGCCTGGGAACAGGCTTTGTCGATCAGCCAGTGCTGGGCCAGTATGGCGCACGCCTGGTGCCCGATAAAACTGTGCGCCCCGTACCACGAAAGCAGCACCCCCGGCACATTGCCCTGCACCTGATAAACATCAGGCAGCTGCGGCGCGGCATCTTCCGCGCTGTCCATGCTTGCCGCCGCGCCGCCCGGCAGAACTGGGCGCAGGTCTTTATGCGTGCGCTGGAACACCCTGGGCAGGGTCTCCCGGATCAACTCCTGATCCGCTTTGAGACGCAAGGGCGAATCCATAAGCGTTGACGGACGTTTTTTGGGGGCGGGTGGAGTGGCGTGCCTGGTAAACGGCCAGAATTTCATATCACGCCTCCCCGCCGGCGGATTTTTTTGTTCAGGCCGTAGCGGATAGCGTCAATGCAGTGATTGTGCTTATCCAGCGCTACCGGAAAAACCTCGCGCGTGAGCGAGTCCGTCTTGTAACTGTATTTGCGCATCTCGTCCGCCGTGTGGGTACAGCGCTTGTGCACCTTGATCTGCTTGTAGCCGCGCAAAAAGGTGATGCCGTCCTCCACCGATCCCGGCCATTTCTTGGCCGCGTCAACGCGGAAGCCAAAGCCCCGCACATGGCGCACCGTCTGCGGCTGCGAGGCGTCAGCATAAATCGGCCATTTGTCGCAGCCGGGTATGTCCCGCTTCCAGGTCTCCGCGATCCTGTCCAAATCCAGCCCCACCGCGTAACTTTCCTGATCCACAAACAACACCCTGTCTTGCTCAAAACAGCGGATCAGCGTAGTAGGGTCAGCCCCAAAGCCCCAGTCCGCCCCAAAATAAAATCTTGCGCCGGGCGGTGTTTCAAATTCCTCAATGCTGTACTTGCCCTTGAAAATCACGGCATCGCCTATCTTGCGGCAATTCCCTTCCCAGACGTGATCATAGGCGTCCGGGTCGTTTTCCAGCATGTACAGCCGCTCTTCATTGAGCACCGCCGGAAACCAGGGGTTGTCCGCCCAGCCGACTTTGACAACCAGCGCGCCCGGCGGCGGGTTAAGCGCAAAGCGCGTCCACACCGGGTCCGAGTCCTCCTCCGGGTTGAAGGAAAACCAGATTTCCGATCCCGCTTTGCGTATGGTCGGGATCAGTATGTCCAGGCTTTCCTTGGAAAGCCGCTGCGCCTCTTCCACCCAGCAAATGTCCGCGCCCTCAAAGCTGCGTATGGTGTCCGGGTTGACCCGCAAACCCGTAAACTTAAACTCGCTCTTTGTGATCGGCGCGCTGATGCCGGTTTTCTGGATGCTGAAAAATTTTTGCAGCTTCAGGCGGTGAATTTGGTCCACCAACAGACTCATAACCGAGTCCGCAATGCTGGCCTGAAACTCCCTGGCGCACAAAATGCGCTTCCTGCCTTGCAGGGCCAGCACCAGCAAAGCGCGGGCAAAGGCCCAACTTTTTGCCCCGCCCCGGCCGCCGTAAAAGACCTTGTAGCGCCTGGGTTCATACAAAGGCAGAAAGGACTCGGCCACCTCCACCCGCGCCAGGGCCTCGCGTACCCCCTCGGCCGCAGGCCCGGAACCCCGTTCAAAAGCGTTCATGAACGGGGTAGAAGCCGCAGTCCTGTCCTTTGCCTTATCCGACATCATCCAGCCCCCGAATTTTCAACCTGGGGCATTTTTGCGCCTTCGGGTGAGATCGTCCGGATCTCAATAACCCCGCCTTCGCCTTGCGCCGCGTCAGAGGCTTCAGTCTCCGCCGCGGCCTTTTCCGCCCGGATCGTCGTTTCCACCTCCGCCTTGCGCCCGCCGGCCAGGTAGCTTAAGGCGCGGGTAAGCTGCATCAGCTCGCCGGGCTTGAGCGTAACCTCTTCGCCTTCCGACTCGCTGCGCAGCACCCGGTTGAGCAGCGAGTGCATCATTTCCAGATTGGCCGCCGCCACCACGCTTGACGGCTCATCCCGGTACTCGCGGGCAATGGCCTCGGCCATCTCCCGGCTCTCGCGCACCCGCGCGGAGATTTTCGCCCACTCCTGCCGCTTGCGGCCTACAGAGCTGCGGGATACCGGAGCGCCCATAGTTTTAAGGTGTTCAGTTACCTCGTCCACCGTAAAGCCCTGGTCAAACCAGGCCGTGATCAGGCGCTGCGCCTCTTTGGGCAGGCGGTTGATCTTGGAAATCCCGGCCATGTCAAAGCCCGATCTTGCCGGAAAGCGGCCGGCGCAGCCCTTCCACGCGCTCCCGCCCGGCGGCGGCGTCCCCGCCCTTGCGCGTCAGCGCGGCGATCTGAAGCCCGCCCAGGCTTTCCAGGGCAATCAGCCCGCGCTCCGCAAGCCAGGCCAGGTCATCCAGAATCGCCGCGTACCCGGCTTCATAGCCCACATCCACCAGGGCCAGCTGCAAAATATCGCTGTTGACCCGCTCCCCCGGCATATCCGTCAGCGCCCGCAAA
>JAITGZ010000126.1 GCA_031280335.1 Deltaproteobacteria bacterium
CACCGTTGCAATGATCACCGATTTTGCTATGGATTTGATAGGCAAAATCCACCGGAGTGGCTTTGTCGGGCAGTTCTTTTACTTCTCCCTGCGGGGTGAAGACATAAATTTCATCTTTAAACAGATCCATGCGCAGGGAGCGCAAAAACTCCTTGGAGTCGCTCTCCATCTTCTGCCAGTCCAACATCTCCCGCAGCCACTGAAAATGCCCCACATCCCTGGCCTTGACCCGCCCGCCATCCTTATACAGCCAGTGAGAAGCCAGGCCGTTTTCGGCCAGATAATCCATCTCCGCCGTGCGTATCTGTATCTCCATGCGCTCACCGCGCAAACCGGCCACCGTGGTGTGCAGGCTCTGATACATGTTGCTCTTGGGCATGGATATATAATCCTTGAACCGGCCGGGTACCGGTCGCCATGTGGCGTGCGCCAAGCCCAACACGGTATAGCAGTCCTTTTTTTCGTTCACGATCACCCTGAAGGCGATAATGTCGTGCATGTCGGCCAAGGCCAGCTTTTGCTCCTCCTGCTTGCGGAAAATACTGTAGCAATGCTTGATCCTGCCCTTGACCGTTCCCTCTACGCCCCCCTCGGCAATCATCCGGCGCAGTATATCAATCACCTCGGCTATATAGGCGTTGTCAGCGGAACTGTGCCGGTCAATCCAGTCCATAATCTGAGCGTAGGCGTCCGGGCGCAGGTATTTAAAACTCAAATCCTCCAGCTCCAGCTTGATGCGGTGCAGGCCCATGCGGTTTGCCAGAGGGGCATAGATATCCATGGTTTCCCCGGCCACGCGCAGCTGCTTTGCAGGAGGTTGGTGCTGTAAGGTGCGCATGTTGTGCAATCGGTCGGCCAGCTTGACTATGCTGACCCGTATGTCTTCGCTCATGGCCAGGATCATTTTGCGGATGTTCTCCGCCTGCTGCGCCTCTTTGCTGTCAAAGGAAAGCATACTGATCTTGGTTACCCCGTCCACCACATTGGCTACTTCTTCGCCAAAAGCCGCCTCAATGTCGCCTATGCCGACCTGGGTATCCTCCACCGTGTCATGCAACAGCCCGGCGATGATGCTGACGTCGTCCAGGTGCATATCCGCCAGGATATTGGCCACGGCCAGGGGATGCGACAGATAAGGCTCGCCCGAAAGACGGGTCTGTCCCGCGTGCATAGCAGCCGCAAAGACATAGGCCTTGCGGATGGATTCCACATCAGCGTCGGGGCGGTGTCCGGACGCTTTATCCAAAACTTCCTGTATGCGGATCATGGCTCAAGCAAATTTCTGTATAATTGTTGTTGCGGCGGGGTCCACCACTCCGGCAGGTTGTACTCCACCCCCATGATCGGGGCCGGATCAAGGCCGCGGAAACGCCTATGCACGGCGGCAAAGCTGTAAGGCACGTATAAAAAAAGGTAGGGCTGCTCTTCGTGCAATATCTCCTGAATGCGGTCATAGCACTTTTTGCGCAGAGTCAAATCAAAGGAGCCGCGCCCTGTCTCAATTAATGCATCGGCTTCGGCATTGCTGAAGCCGATAAAATTAAGCCCCCCCTCAAAATCATTGGAAGAGTGCCACACGCTGTGCAGGTCCGGATCCAGGGTGGTACTCCAGCCCAGAAGCAGGGCGTCAAAATATCTTTTATGCACAAAGTCGTTCAAAAAAGCGGCCCACTCCACAGTCCTGATCCTTACGACAATGCCAAGTTTTTTCAAATGGCTCTGGATGATCACCGCTGCCTTGCTCCGCTGCTCGTTACCCTGGTTTACCAGCAGGGTAAATTCAAAGCGTCGCCCGTCCTTGACCAATACCCCGTCCCGCCCCTTTTTCCATCCGTTTTCGGCCAAAATGGCCGCCGCAGCCTCCGGATCATGGGGGTAGGGCTGAATTTTGTCATTATAAACCCAGGAACCAGGAGTATATGGACCGGTGGTATGCAGCCCCTGCCCGAAAAGCGCGCCGCTGATGATGTCGTCCTTGTTTATGGCCAGGGCCAGGGCACGCCGCGTACTCTTATCGCTGAACAAAGGGCTTTTCAGGTTATAGCCCATAAAGGTATAGCCCAGGCTTAAATGTTTATATACCGTATAGCGCTCCGTAAAGGCAGTCTCCTCTGTCTGATAAACAAATTGCTGCGGCGTTAGGCTCATGGCATCGATTTTACCGGCCCGGAGTTCCATAAACATGGTGGTCATGTCCGGGATCACGCGCAGCACCAGTCCGTCCAGATAAGGGCGACCCGCAAAATAACCAGGATTGGCCGCCAGGATCAGGCGCGAGCCCGGTTCCCAACTCTTCAGACTGAAGGGGCCGCTGGTAACCGGCTTGCGCCGCAGGGGGGTGGTGCGCAAATCCTCCCCCTCCAGGGCATGTTTGGGGAGTATGTCGATCATCCAGCTAATCAAGGCGCGGGCATAGGGGCGGTCATAGACCACCTCAAAATTCCAGCGGTCAATCCGGCGGAACTCCTTTACCCGCAGATAATCCCCGGCATAGGCTGTGGGCGTGTCCGGGTTAATCATCAACCTGTAGGTAAACTCCACATCGTCCACATCCAGGGGCCGGCCGTCCGCCCAAAACAAATCCCGGCGCAGGGCAAAACGCAGACGCAACCCGCCGTCCAACACTTCATAAGACTCCGCCGCCTCGGTTTCTATTTCCGTATCCCGGTTATAGCGCAAGAGGCTGATATAAAGACGCCCGGTAACTTGAGAAGAGGCCGTATCCGAACTCAAAGCCGGGATAAGATTGCCAGGCTCGCCTATACTAGCTTCCACCCTGGCATCACCGTAAACCGGCGAGGTACCCTCCTTGGCCGAAGCGGCTGCGGCCGGAACGGGGAAAAATGAAAACAAAATAAAATTACACAGGTAATATACTGTAATAAAAAAAGATATTCCACGAAAAACCCTGGTAAATTTAATCATATTTATTTAAAGACTTGCGAATTTATATTATTCTGCTAGTTAAAGTGCAAATATTCAATATGCCGTCCGCCTGAAGCAACGCTAAGGACAACCGCCACGCGAATAGGTGTATCAGACAAGCTTCGGATTGTGAACCTGAACGGTTTAACTAAAAAACACGCCCGCCGGACAAACACCGCTAGGCTGCTTTCATACGCGCTAAGAGCCGTGTCCCGGTCCGGAGCGCGGCAAATGTAAAAAACAAGAGGCCGTATCCCCAAAGCTCAATCATGTTCCACCAAGCACACAAATTATGACTACCCCCGCTGAAAAAGACGCCCTATCGGCCGAATTGCTGTCAAACTTTATTCAGCACTCTGTTCCGGAATATTTTCTTGAGGATGCCAAAAGTCTGGCGGGAGACGATTACGCCTTTAAGGTCAATATCAAACGCGACAATGAACGCTATGAAATCAGCGGAACCATACAAGAAGACAACCTTCAGATTTACAGTCCAAAAATCTTTTTATCTCTGACGGAAAAAGATCTGACGCATTCTTGCGACTGCAGCGCGGACAGCTTTTCTTTCCCCTGCCCGCACATAGCAGCCCTGGCTTTACGCGCCGATGGCCTCTTGAACAAACTGGGCAGCCGGGATCCGTCTGTGGATATAGCCCAGAACACAGAATGGCGGCACAGTTTTCGCAACTTTTTCGCCGCCGAGATAGAGCCTGAACCCGGCAAACATTACCTTATCTTCCGCCTTTTTCCTGAACCGGGCCGTCTGCAGGCGGAATTCTTCCGCGCCCGCCAAAACAAATCCGGGCTATCCGGCGTACACGGTGAAATAACTCTGGAGCAGATCATCGCCAACCCTTCCTGGTGCGATATTTCGCCTGAGCTGCCTGATATAGTCAGGCTCATCGGCCAGCACATGGATTATTTCGGGCACCGCGTTACCGTGCCGGACAGTCTGATGACCTGGTTCTTCTGGGCCATCAGGCATGAATATTATCTTTTTTGGAAAGACACCAATACCTATTGCCATATTTCCAACGCCGCAGTTGAACTCAAACTGCGCCCGGAGCTGGATGAAAACAACGCGCTGAAATTCAGCGTTTTTATGCACCGTAGCGAAAAGGCGGTGCCCATGCTGCCGGAGAATACCCTGCATGGACGCATGCCCACCTGGATTTGCTGGAAACAGAGCTTTCACCAGGTACACACCACCTTGGACATCAGGCTGATTCATGAGATATTGCAACACCCGCCGGTTATTCCGCAAAAAGACCTCTCGGAATTCCTGGATCGGGTCTGGACGCGCATACCTTCTTCGGCCCTTTACGGCGAAGAGGAGTTTCTGCAAGGCATCCAGCCGGTGTTCATGCCCGCCGAATACAGGCCCAGACTGTTTCTGGATGAGGAAGGCAGCCTTCTGACCATGCAGATTCAGAACATCTATGAGACCACGCACGGTGAATTTATAATTAACGGTCCCAATCCGGAATTCAAGACAGGCAGCTATTCCTTTGAAGGGATGACCTTTTTGCTCCATCGCGCCCACCAGCAGGAGACCGAATTGATCAATACCCTGGTGGATATGAAATTTCAGCCCCGTTCCAGCAAGCAGTGGTTTCTGGAGCAGGAGGACGCCATCAATTTTCTGCTGGACGCCTACCCTAAACTGATCACCAAATATCGCGTCTATGGCGAAAAAAATCTCAGCCGCTACAAAGTGCGTCTCTCCAAACCCACCATCAGCGCTGTGGTGGAAAGTAACGAAAAAGAAAAATGGTTCGATCTGAAAATAGACATCCAATACGACGGGCAGAGCGTGGCCCTGGAAAAAATATGGAAGGCCTGGCTGGAAGGCAAGCGTTACACCCAGCTCAAAGACGGCTCTTACACCAGCCTGCCTGAAACATGGCTGGAAAAAATCGCCCACAAGCTCCAGGCCCTGGGCCTGGACCCCTCCGCGCCGCCCAAGAGCGCCTTCAAACAGTTTGAAGCCCCTGTGCTGGACAGCTTGCTGGAAGAAATGCCCAGCGCCAGCACCGATTCCTTTTGGGATGCCCTGCGCTCCAAGATACACAACTTCAAACAGATTGAACCGGTACGCAACCCCAACGGACTTAACGCCGAACTGCGCGCCTACCAGCGGCAGGGCGTGGCCTATCTGAACTTTTTGTACGAATACGGCTTCGGCGGCATTCTTGCGGATGAGATGGGGCTGGGCAAAACCGTGCAAACCCTCACCTTTTTGCAATACATGATTGAAAAGGGCGAGGAAGGCCCCAACCTGATTGTTGTGCCCACCTCCGTCCTGCCCAACTGGGAACGCGAGGCGGAGAAATTCGTGCCCGGCATGAGCAAGCTGGTCATCTACGGCAACAAACGCCAAGGCATGTTCAAAAAAATCGCCCGTTCCAATCTGGTGATCACCACCTACGCCCTGCTGCGGCGCGACCTGGACGAACTGCAAAAATTTGAGTTCAACAGCGTCATCCTGGATGAAGCGCAAAACATCAAAAACCCCCAGACCATAACCGCCGTTTCCGTGCGTAACATCAAGGCCCGTATGCGTCTTTGCCTTTCCGGAACGCCCATTGAAAACAACCTTTTTGAACTATGGTCCCTCTTCGAGTTTCTCATGCCGGGCTTTCTGGGGGCGCAGACCGCCTTTCAGCGCGGCGTGGTAAAACCTATAAAAGATGGCGACAATGACACCCTGGATTTTCTGCGCGCCCGGGTCAAGCCTTTTATCCTGCGCCGCACCAAAGCCGAGGTGGCCAGGGACCTGCCGCCCAAAATCGAAAACATCACTTATTGCGGCCTGGAAGAGGAACAGGCCGAGCTTTACGCCATGCTGGCCAAAAAACTCCGCGACAAGGTGCTGAACGATGTGAACCAGCAAGGTATGGCCAAAAGTCATATATCCATCCTGGATGCCCTGCTCAAGCTGCGTCAGATCTGCTGCCACCCCCGCCTGCTCAAACTGGATCTGCCCGACCTGCACACCAATATACCCTCAGGCAAATTCGACGCCTTCAAGGACATGGTTACGGATATAGTGGAAGAAGGACACAAGGTGCTGGTCTTTTCCCAGTTCGTGCAAATGCTGCATATTATCCGCGGCTGGCTGCAAATGCAGCACATACCCTTCTCTTACCTGGACGGCAGTAGCAAAGACCGCTTTGAGCAGGTTG
>JAITGZ010000129.1 GCA_031280335.1 Deltaproteobacteria bacterium
TTTGCCGCGCGGCATCAGTTCGCCGGCGGTTATCGCCGCCATGTCCAGGGTGCCCAGGCATGCTTTTTTGCCGGCGGATTTGCTGCACAGCCTGGCCTACAGCGACTCCCCTCTGATGATCGGCAGTGGGCAGACTATTTCCCAGCCCTATATCGTGGCCCTCATGTCTGAGTTGCTGGAGGCCGCGCCTGGAATGAGGGTTTTGGAAATAGGCACCGGCTCAGGATATCAGGCGGCAGTGCTGGCGGAGATGGGGTTGGAGGTGTACTCGGTGGAGCGGCTGCGCGCTCTCCATATGGCGGCTCTGCGCCGTCTGCGCGCCCTTAAATATGTGTGTGTGCGCTTACGACTGGCTGACGGCACCTCAGGTTGGCCGGAAGAAGCGCCCTTTGAGCGTATTATTGTTACCGCCGGTGGCCGGGAAGTTCCGCCCGGCCTGCTGGATCAGCTGGCCGACCCCGGTGTGCTGGTCATGCCGGTGGGGGCGGACAGGCGCGTGCAGAACCTTCTGGTGTTGCGCAAACAGAATGGGGCGGTCAGCCGCGAAAACAGGGGTGAGGTAAGTTTCGTCGAACTTGTGGGCGAGTGTGGGTGGTGAAATTATGCTGCGGCAATTGCCTTTGGCCGGTGCGGGCGAAACAGGGCGCTTGGCCGCCGTTTTGGGCCGGATACGCCATAAGATTTTTGTGATGAGCGGCAAGGGCGGGGTGGGCAAAAGCTCTGTCAGCGTAAATCTGGCGACAGCCCTGTCCGATATGGGATATAAGACCGGCTTGTTGGATTTGGACCTGCATGGGCCCAGTGTGCCCGGTCTTCTTGGAATTAAGGATGGCGGCCGGGCGGCTGGAGACAGCGCTCTGCTGATGCCCGTGCGCGCCAGAGAAAATCTGCTGGTGCTGTCCCTGGATATTCTGCTAAGGGACAGGGATCAGGCGGTGATTTGGCGTGGTCCCAAAAAAAATGCAGCCATACGTCAGTTACTGGCCGGAGCAGACTGGGGAGATTTGGATTTTTTGTTCATGGATTCACCCCCAGGCACAGGGGATGAACACTTGGCTGTTTTGCGCTTCATCCCCGATGTTCTCTGCCTTGTGGTCACCACGCCGCATCAGGTGGCCCTGGCGGACGCGCGCAAAACCATAAGCTTTTTGCGGGCCACCCAAGCCGCTGCTTTGGGGGTAGTGGAGAATATGAGTCTTCTGCATTGCCCGCATTGTGGTGAAAAAATTCATCTTAGCAGCGGCAGCGGCGAAGAGCTGGCCGCTAAATCTGGGTTGTCTTTTCTCGGTGCCGTACCTTTTGATCCTGAAGCCAGCAGGGCCGCTGACGCTGGCGTACCGGCGGCGGATATTCCCGGAGCTAACCCGGCTAAAGAAGCGTATAGCGCCTTGGCTGCGGCCGTTGTTAGACTTTTATCAGAAAGAGTTTAACTCTTTGCTTGGGTCCGCATATTCATCCGGCATGAAGGTGGAGGATTTTTCAAGTTTTTTGCTTGAAAATTTCTAGATTTTCATTCATTATAAAGCCATGAGGCGGGGAATACTTGAAAAAAGCCTGGCACCGGGGCGGCGGTTCTCTCCAAAAATGCCCGCTCTCTTGAATTGTGGCACAAAATATGGCATACTCGGCGTACTTATCAGTTTCACGGCAGGGTGGCCGGCAATTATGAGGCGTTTTAATTTACCCACCTGGTTGACCTTGAGCCGCATAGGCATTACGCCGTTCATCGTCATCCTTTTGTATTTTCCCCACAAGATTACCTGTCTTGTGGCCACTTTGCTGTACATGCTGGCTTCGTTTTCAGATTATATAGACGGAAAGCTTGCGCGCAGTTCAGGTCAAGTAACCAGTTTCGGCAAGTTTTTGGACCCGCTGGCGGATAAGATTTTGAATTGTTCCATCTTGATTATGCTGGCTTACCTGCAATGGGCGCCGGTTCTGGCGGTCATTGTAATTGTGATGCGCGAGATAATAATCACAGGGCTTAGGGCCATAGCGGCGGATGAAGGCTTGGTTCTGGCGGCGGATCGTTTCGGCAAGCTTAAGACCGTTTTGCAGGGAGTGGCAGTGGTGCCGCTGATCCTGCATTATGAGTGGTTTGAGCGGTTCGGGATTAATATTGTTCCCATGGGTGAGGTTCTGCTTTACATGGCCCTTGTTCTGACAGTATTCTCCGGGGGAAAATATTTATACGATTTTTATGTCTTTAGGCAGATACACCCTGTGGAGGACAACGCGCGGGAGGATGGCCTGGATGGAGAATGAGGCGCAGCTGCGTTTGCGGCTTAAAAACTGTTTGCAAATCATCCTTGACTTCAAGGATGATTTTGGGGCTATGTCCTTTGGCGTTTGTTTTATGACTGAGTTCAACATTTTGGAGGGCTTTCTGCAAAAAATCGCCGGCCTGTCGGTCAGTGAGTATGAGGTCCGGCGGGTGGAACTGGCGACCACGCAATTTCTTGAAGAATTGAATCATCCTTTGTTCAGCGGCAGGGCATTCGCAGTGCATGCCTCCCACAGGGTGCAATGAGATGAACCGGCGGTGTTTGTTTTTTGCCTTTTCGGTCATGGTCAATATGATGCTCCTGTGGATTTTTATCTGGGGAGAGCATGGTTTGGTGGATTTTAAGGCCCTGGAGCGGGAATTGACCATGGTTGTGGAATGGAACGAAGATCTGCGCAATAAGAATCTGGCCTTGAGCCGGGAGATAATACTGCTTGAGTCCGATAAAAAATATGTTGAACAGGCGGCGCGAAAACGTTTGAGCTATATCAGAGGCAACGAGATATGGTATATCTTCCCCGACGGGCAAACTCCGCCGGCGGGCGAGGGTGTGAATGAAACAGAAGATTGAATGGTATCAGGAAGTCCTGCAGCTTGAGCCAAGCTCAAAGGTGTTTTTTACTCTGGCCCGTATGCAGGCTGAAAGCGGGGAGACAGAGGCGGCTCTGCTCACCCTGCGCCGTGGTCTTGACCATAACCCAGACCATATTGAAGCGCGTATTTTTTGGGTGGATATGCTGTTCAGCCAGGGCCGCACAGAGGGCGTCTGGGCGGAGGTGGATGAGATAGCCTTAAGGCTTGAACGCTATCCTGGTTTTTGGGCCGCCTGGTCCGAACGCCTGTCCAAAAAGCCGCGCCTGCGCGACGCCGCCTTGGCCTTGCGGTTTTTTTCCGCTGTCATCAAGGGCGAATCGGTTTCCTGGGCCGAGATCATCGAACAAGGTATGGCGCGGATGTTTTCCGACAGGCTCTTTGCCCCTGAAGCCGTCCTGCCCGCGCCCAAGACTTCCGCACGTAAGTCGTCTTCTTCCAAAGGTTCCAAAGCCAAGGCTGAATCTGTTTTGCCTTCGGCCAAAGAAGAAAATACGGCTCCTTCCGCCAAAACCGTCGGCATAAAATCAGCCCCTGCGGCTTTTCCTCCGGCGGCAGCCGGGCGCGCCGCCGCCTTGCCGAAAACCGCTTTGTTTTCACAAGGTCCCGCTCCGTTGAAAAATGAGACGGAAGACGAAGAATATATTGAAGAAAAGTTTTCGCTCAAAACGCGTTCCATGGCGGAGGTTCTGGCGGAGCAGGGTGATTACGCCGGGGCGCTTAATATCTATGAGGATCTTTTGCGTGAGGCCGGGAGCGGGGCGGAAAAGGCCGAATTGGAAAAAGCTATTGCCCGCGTTAATGCCGAGGCCGGAGTGGCGGATGTCGCCGCGCCTGCGGAGGAGAAGGGGGAAGAAGATAATTTTTCCGGCCAGCC
>JAITGZ010000145.1 GCA_031280335.1 Deltaproteobacteria bacterium
CCGAAAAGTTGGGTCGGCATCCTGGACGACTTGGTTATGGATAGCTTCCATCTGGCCGCGCTCATTCACAGCCTTAAGCTCCCCGCCGCGCCTATATGCTGGGATTTTGGGGCCGGAGCAGGGCTGCCCGGTATCCCCCTGCGCCTGCTTTGGCAAGAAGGAGAGTATATCATGGTGGAGGCGCGTAAAAAGCGCGTCCTTTTTTTGCAGGCCGTCCTGGCCCGCCTTGCCTTGCCTGGCATCAGGGTTAGTCCATGCCGGGTGGAAGACTTCATGGCGTCAGCGGCACCGGCCCATCTGCTCCTCAGCCGTGCCTTCATGCCCTGGGAAAAATTGCTGGCTTTGGCCGCAGGTCATCTCGCTCCAGCCGGAGTGACCATATTCATGGCCTCATCTCCGGCCCCTCAACTCCCGCCATCCCTGGCAGCACACTGGTGCCTGAAGGAAGACTGTCATTATCCCTCCACCGCCAGACCGACAGCTCATTTCTGGACGTTTTGCTCCCTATAAGCCCCCATAGGACGTCTAGGGAAACGCTGATTTATTTGGTATTGACCCCGTCTGTTCCACGGGCAAGGGATCCATGTTCGGAGCAGAGGTTGTCGTAAAATTCCAGCGCCTGATTATGGCCTTGTTCTGCTGCTTTTTGCCACCAAGCGCAGCCTGTTCCCTCGTCTTTGCCTGTGCCCAGTCCCATAAAATACAAGCCGCCTAGATTGAATTGCCCCTGGATGTTGCCCTGTTCCGCCGCCTTGCTGTACCAGGTCATGGCCTGAAGCATGTCTTTGGGCACGCCCTCACCGTTTTCGTACATGACGCCCAAGTTGTTTTGGGCCACGCTGTGGCCCTGTTCCGCCGCTTTTTTATACCATGCGGCCGCCTTTTGTTCATCCTTGGAGGTGCCTTCGCCTTCTTTATACATAAGTCCCAGGTTGTTCTGGGCCACGGCGTGGCCCTGTTCCGCCGCTTTCTTGTACCATTCAAACGCTTGGCGATAATCCTTTGATACGCCGCGGCCGTTATCATACATCAGTCCCAGGTTGTTCTGGGCGGGGGCATGACCCTGTTCCGCCGCTTTTCTATACCACTCCACCGCTTTGCGGTCATTTTTGGACGTGCCGCGTCCGGAAGCGTAAATCACCCCCAGGTTGTGCTGGGCGATGACATGCCCTTGTTCCGCCGCTTTTTTGTACCATTCAAAGGCCAGAAAATAATCCTTAAGCGCTCCGTTTCCGGTGGTATAGATTACGGCCAGATTGTGCTGGGCGGAGGCGTTGCCTTGTTCCGCCGCCTTTTTGAACCATTCAAAGGCCTTGCGTTCGTCCTTGGGCGCGCCGCCGCGCCCTTCGGCGTACATCACCCCCAGGAGATTCTGCGCACGCACGTCTCCGGCCTGGGCGGCCCGGCGCATGGCGGCGAAGTCAATATTATCGTTTTGGGGCGGAGCGGATGAGGTTCCACTCCTTCCACCCTGACCGGCGTCTTTATAGCCCAGCACCATGACCACCGCGTCCTGGCTGCGCTCCACCACATCCGCCTCAGAAAGCGCTCTTCTGGAGACACGGGGGGGGAGAATATTCACTCCCGCTTTGTCTAGAAGCTGCCTTAAATAATCCACCTTCACCGCATAGCCCACATTTTGATACGCGCCTTTCAGACGCGCAAAGGCCACCCCCACCACCATTCCGCGGAAGTTCAGCAAAGGGCCGCCTGAATTGCCCGGCTGCAAAGGCGCGTCTATTTGTACCAGGCGCGGGTCATCACTCAGACCGGTGGCGGAGTTGATCCTGCCGAAGGACGCCTTTTGCAGCGTGCCTTGCACACTGGGATTGGGAAAACCCAAAGTCAGCACCTCTTCACCCCGGCGCAGCTTGAAGCGGTTTTCCAGAGGCAGGGGCTTGCTTCTGATATCGGCTTTGAGCAAGACTAGATCATTGGCCGGGTCGGCAGCCAGAATGTGCGCCTCGACCATGTTTTCCTTATGCGGATCAAAAAGCAATATATGCTTGCTTTGAGCAATGACATGATAGTTGGTCACGGCTACGCCGTCGGCGGATATAAAAAAGGCGGTGCCGGTGAAATCGGGACGGGAAGGAAGGAGGGTTTTGTCCGCCAGGGCACAGGGGGAAAACAGAACAAAAATCTGCATTGCCGCGCCCAGGACTATTAGCGGAAAACGCATGTATAAACCTCGTTTATTGCCGCTCTAAATAAAAAAAGCCGGACATCCCTTCAAGGGGAACATTACAGTCGCACGGCGAAGGAGCGCGTTTGCGATAGGCCTGCTCCGTGCAACACTTATGGTGCCGGGTTTAAAAAAAGTCAAGCGTCTGAAAATATAGTGATTCCAGGGTGTTTAGATTTTGAGATTGCGCATGTTGTTGAGGCTGTTGTGATTTTTAACATCATCTTCTATTCCTTTGTGGTCTGAGACCCCGGCCTTCAGGCCGGAGATAGCCTCCAGCCCTGAAGTTACAATCGTTTTTCGGGCGGCGAAAGCTTGGGTGGAGTTTGAACCCCGGCGGGACGCAAGACCATACGTCTTGCGCTCTATGCTGCTGCGGGGACGCTGTTTCAGACGTAGCTGTGCGCCTGGGAGATGTGCCCGCAGCGCATACTTATTTCATTGGCTGAAAAAGTCAGTTTTTCCACCAAGTAATCAAATTTTTCCGCCGGCAGCCCCTCATCATGGCCCACAATCACTATGGCGGCTATTACTTGGCCGTTTCTGCCGAACACAGGCACAGCAATGTTCGCTGGTATTTCGCTTGGAGCGCCGCTGCGGCTCCGGGCGTACCCGTAGCGGCGCGCAGCCTCCAGCGCGCCCTCCAGTTCCTCCAGCCTGGGGGGAGGGATCATGGCCCCTTCCCAGTCCAGGCCGCAATAGCGCCGCACAAGTTCATCAGAAAGTCGGGAAAGTATGGCCATGCCCCCGGCGGACATGTGCGCCGGCAGGCGGGGGCCGATGTATTTCAACCCTCTGGTGCTGCGCAGAGGCAGCACGGTGGTGGAGACATACATCCAGCCCTTGTACATGACGCTGAGACCCACCAGGTAATCCAGCCTGAAGACCAGTTCATGCATGATGCCCACGGCAATATTATTCAGTTCAAAATTATTGGCGTGCAGGGCACCCATTTCCATATAACGGAAACCCACGCCGTATTCTTTGGATTGGGCGGAAAAGGACAAAAAATCCATTTCCACCATGTCCGCCATAATGCCGTGCAGCGTACTCACCGGCATGTCCATGTGCCGGGCTATATCCGTAACCGTCCAGCGCGGCTGTGCGGGGGTGAAACAGCGCAGGACGCGATCAAATTTACTTAGGGCTTTGCTGTTCATGTCTGTGTTCTATGCCATTTTCAGAACCATTTCAAACCAATAAATCATACAAATCATATTCCCGGCGCAGCAGCAAGAGGCTGGCAAGCGTCCAAGCGCAGAGCAGGGCCGCAAGGAGCAGGTAGGCGCGTTTTCGGGCACCTGTTTCCAGACATTCTTCGGCATCAGGCAGGGGCACGGGGTCGTAAGGGAGGGCATGGCGCGCGGCCAGTCTTTCCACCTGAAGCAGGTGGATCACCGGGATACCTTCTTCCATGTAACGAAAAATCAGGCCGCGCGCCGGATCTTGGGTGGAGGGAATTTTGCGCAGCAGGCCGTTATCCAGGTGCGCGGCTTCAGGTACCCAGCCCAGGGCGGCCAGCGCGCCGCCTACATTGATATGGCAAACCGGGCGGCCAGGCGCGTCCAAAATTTTTTTGCGATGCTCCGCCATGCGTGCGGCATCACGGTAATCACCCTCTTCCAGCAGGGGCGCGCCGTGCCTGGAAACAGCCTCTCCGGCCAGGATAAGGCCTGTACCGTCCAGGCCGCCGCCTGTCTCCACCACCCCGCCGTAAGACACAGCTACAGAAATATAGGGGAAGACGCCGGCGGCGCGTAGTTCTTTTTCCATATCCAGCCAGGTAAAGCCCGGTATATTCGCGCCGTAAGAGGATGCCCCCACCGAGCTGATGATGCGGGCTTCAAGCCCCAGGGCGGCGCAGGCGGAAAGCACGGCCACATTCAACGCGGGGAAGGAGCCGGTGAAGCAGACGGAAACCGCATCGCCCCTGGCGCACCCGGCCTGAAGCAGCAGGCGCGCCACAAGGGCGGCAAAGGCCGGATTGCAGCTCGTTCGTTTGGCCGTGAGCGCTCCTGTGGTGGTGGTCAGATCGCTATACTCCAGACCTATGATGCCGGTGGCGTTGGGGTCAAGAAAACCGTCCACAGGCAGGGCGAGCCTGGAGCGGAAGAGGCGCAGGGTCTCCAGGGCTTTTTCCATCAGCCGCGCG
>JAITGZ010000153.1 GCA_031280335.1 Deltaproteobacteria bacterium
TCGAAGGCGTCCTGCGCCGTTTGAATCGATAGTGCCGTCCTTTTTGAAAAATGCCCGATGAAAAAACATGAGCAAGCTCAAAATTGACCAGGGAGAGCTTGCTCATGCAATATCCGGGCCAGGGGCAGGATGAGCAGGATTTCAAAGACGCGCTTGCCCGTGAAGTCGTACATGCTCACACACCAGGCCAGGGCTATGCCCAAAAGCAGAACCGCAGCCCCGCTGCCCGCCGCGAGCAGCAGCGTTTCCTCCATATACCCCGGCAGCAGGTGATCGCGGACATAGGCCCACTACTTGCCTGGCGGGGAAAAAATGCTCCCCGCCAGGGCGATGAAAGGCAGAAGAACGCATAAAAAAGAAATGAAAGATATACACTTCCACCCGTTGCAAAATGAGGCCGTGCCTGAAGGCACTACTTCCATCCGCCTTCGGCCGCGAGTTGGACGGCTTTGGCGTTGTTGGCCCCCAGTACGGAGAAATCTATATTCTGCGTCTTAAATGCGCCCCAGCTTTCCAGCAGAGGGTGTTTTTTGGCCTTGGGGTTGGCCGGGAATTCATAATTACCGGCGGAAAGTTGCTCCTGCGCCGGTACGCTGGTGAAGAACTCCATAAATTTAACGGCATTATCTTTGTTTTTGGCATGTTTAGTCAAGGCGATGCCGCTCACGTTAATATGCGTTCCGCTGCTCTTCTGGTTGGGGAAAAATACACCCACCTTCTGTGCGGCTTTTACTTCCTCCGGGTTTTTTGAATTCAGCATCTGACCTATATAATAGGTGTTCATGAGCGATATATCGCCCAGTCCGGCCACTATATCCATGGCCTGACCGCGATCGTTGCCTTTGGGCGGACGAGCGAAGTTGGCCGCCATGCCTTTTACCCATTCCAGAACGGTTTTTTCTCCATTAAGGGCAATGAGCGACGCCAGGAGAGACTGGTCGTAAAGCGAAGAAGAAGGCCGTACCACAACCTTGCCCTTCCATTGGGGGAGGGCCATATCTTCGTAGGTGGAAAGCTGCGCCGGCTTTACCCGATCCTTGGCATAGACAATGACCCGGGCGCGGGTGGTCAGGCCGACCCAGTAATTCTCTTTGTCGCGCAGGGCGGCGGGCACATTGGTCAGAACAGCGGCAGAGCTTGCGGGCTGCAAAATGCCGCTCTCTTTGGCGGTATGCAGTATGCCGCCATCCACAGTGATGAAAAGATCCGCCTGGGTTGAGTCGCCTTCGCGCTTGATCCTTTCAATCAGTTCAGGCGCATTGCCGCTGACAACATTGACTTTGATGCCGGTCTGCTTTTCAAACAGCGCGTACAGCTCTTTATCCGACTCATAGTGACGTGCGGAGTAGATGTTAACCACCTGCTCGGCGCTGGCGGCGGGGGCGGCTGGAGATAAAATAAAAATGCAGGCGAAAACAAAGGACATCCATTTCATAGTTGCTTTCTCCATTACGGGGTTAAGGTTTTAAGTCGTTTTTATCCGGTTTCAGGGGTATTAGAGCAATTCACTTTGAAATTGTTCGGCAGCGGATAAGGCGAAGCCCCGCCGCCCGCTTTACTTTCACCGTCAAACGCCGAACAGAGCGTCTCAAAGCTAATATGCTCTAATTTGATAATGACTTCTATTTTTAAAGTCAATGACAAACTCACACGGGTAGTGTAATATAGTGTAATGACTTCAATTTTGGAGCCATCGTCTAGGGCATTTCAACTTTGAGACGATCTGCTCGGCGCTTAACGGCAAAAGTGAATTTGACTCGGCCCGTCCCGGCCTTCGCCCTTAGGGCGTGAAAGCCAGGGGGCGTTCACGCCCTGTTCCACTGTCCTGTGGAATAGTCGCCTGCGCCGTACAGGCGGGCGGCGGCGCTGCGCAAACCCCGCCGCCAGAGCAATTTCAAAGCTAAATTGCTCTAAAAAATTCAAATTTGGCGGTTATCCGATTTTTTATGAGCGCCTGCTTATTGACATACATGCATGATTATGATAATATTTATCAAGATTATGACGGCATCAACGGATTTCGCGGGCCGGGACGGTCTGATTCGGCCCGGAGCAATGTGTTGTAGCAAGGCATGTAATGTGAAGAATAGGCGCTTTCATTAATGTGAAGATATGTTTCCCCGTTTCATGGGAGGCGGATATGAAATGTAAAATGACGCACGGCCTGATCGGCCTGATGCTTGTGGCGATGCTTGCGCCCGTGTCTCCGGCCTTGGCGGGGGAATCCTTACCTTCTCCGCAGCAAAGCGGCGGCATGAGTCTGTTTGAAGCGTTGAAAAAACGTTCTTCCGCCGCAGGCGGTGATTTTTCCCTGGCCGAGATTACGCGGGAGGAACTCTCCACCATACTCTGGGCAACCAGCGGACTGAACAGGGAGGGCACAGGCTGGACCGTGCCCATGGGACGAGGCGTGCCGCCCTACTGTCGGGTGTATGTGGCGGCCAATGACGGTGTATTCTTGTATGACTGGAAAAACCACAGCCTGGAGCAGGTCAGCAAGGAGAACATCAAGGGAAAGATCGGCAAGCAGAGTTTCGTCAAAAAGGCCTTTTTCTCCCTGATTTTCGTTTCCGATGGAGCATCTCTGGCTCAGTTCAATGATGAAGAAGTGAGCAAGGCCTTCGGCCAGATCGCCATAGGTGCCATGACGCAGAATACGTACCTTGCCTGTGCCGCGTTGAAGATCGGCGCACGCTATATCCACGGCATCAACAAGGATGAAATCATCCGCGCGCTGCGCCTGCCCCAGGGAGATGAGCCCCTGGCCCTCATGCTGATCGGGAAATAAGGCAATTCAACCGTTTGACACAGGGATGATCCTGATATGACGTACAGCCATATATTGAAAAAGAATTTCATCATCATTTTGTTTTTTCCGATTCTTTGTCTGGTGCTGGTTCCGTCCGCCTGGACCGCAGAGCGAAAATACGCCAACTGGAATGAAATAGCCGAAGAAATGGTTGTGCGTCTGAACCAGTCCTATGACGCCTATTTTCGCAAGGAGACGGCGCAGGCGAAAGAAATAGTAAATGACGCCTATTTCGGTTTTTACGAGAAGGAAGGCTTTGAGCGCACTGTCATGGCCTATATCTCCGGCAAGCGCGGCGCGCAGGCGGAGTATCAGTTTACGCTTATCAAGACCATGATGGACGAAGGCAAGCCCAATAAAGAAGTGCGCACGGCCGTTGACGCGCTCATCAAGCTGCTGCGCGAGGACGCGGACAAACTGGATGGCAGGGAAGAAAGCGGTTTGGGCGTATTCCTGGCTTCGCTGGCAATCATCCTGCGCGAGGGCTTTGAGGCCATTCTGGTCATAGCGGCCATGGCGGCCTATCTGAGACGATCGGGCAACGCGGCTATGGCCCGCACGGTTTACGGCAGCGCCGGAGCGGCTGTACTCTTCAGCTTTGTCATGGCTCTGG
>JAITGZ010000245.1 GCA_031280335.1 Deltaproteobacteria bacterium
TCGAAGGCGTCCTGCGCCGTTTGAATCGATAGTGCCGTCCTTTTTGAAAAATGCCCGATGGAAAAACATGAGCAAGCTCAAAATTGACCAGGGAGAGCTTGCTCATGAAATATGCGGGCGAGTTATGGAGCTATGAAACAATTTATTTATTGGCGCAACTGTGCAGACTGAACTCAGCCGCCAAAACCGATACGCCGTGTCTGTTGCTCAACTTTCAAGGATTGTTCTTTGGCGAGCGCGTCAATAAAGATTTTATGGCTCACTTCCGCCGCATCCACGAACAGCGGGTCATATTGTGAACGTACCGCGTGGAAATCTCCCGGAGTAATTGTTATTCACGTATTTTTTCAGTCAAGTTCTCGGCGCAGGTTGCGCAGCAGGAGCAGGCAGAGCGGGGCGGTTTCGCGGTAAAAGACGGTGGCCGCGTTTTGGCCGGCTGTTTGCAGGCAGGGTCCGGCCCAGGCCAGGATGTGCGCGTCCAAAAAGACGGCCAGGGCCGCCTCCGGGGTGAGTCCCCGGCGGGAACGCGGCGGCGGGTTCTGGCTTACGGCTTGCAGCAGGAAAAGGGCAAAGGCCATTTCCAGGCCCAGGTGATCTTCGGGTTCGCGGCCTGACGCCTCCGTATCCAGGTTCCAGTCCAGATAGGCTTGGCGGACTTTTTCCGTCTGTTCGCCAAAGAGGAGCTTGTCGCGTTCGCGCCAGACGGATTCCCAGGGCGCGGCCTTGGGGGTGGGGCCGGAAAACAGGGCCAGGTGGTCCAGGCGCAGTTCCAGGAGCAGGGCGTCAAGAGTACCGTCCTCCAGGGGCGGCAAGGATGTCGAGGCGGACGCAGGGGCGGTATAGGCGGCGTTAAGCCGGTCTATGGCCGCCTGAGGGTCAAACTCCTCCGCGCCACCGGGCGGGCACGCAAAGCAGGCCCAGGCGCGCAAGTCCTGCCAAAGCCTTTCTTGCAGGATGGGGCGCAGCAGGTCTGCTTCGGGCGGGGCGAGGAGTATCCGGCTGAAGAAGCGCAGGCCGAGCATGTAAGACGGCAGGGCGTCAGTCCGCATGTCCGTCCCGGGCGAACCCCGCTTGCGCGGGGTTCGCCTGATTTTGCCGCTGCTGGGAGCGCATCACATGCCCAGGCGGGAGTAAGAGAGGTAAAACACCCAGCGGCCGAAGATCTCGCCTGCGGCCAGCAGGACAAAGGCCGCCAGGGCCAGGCACGGGCAGGGGGCGTTTTGCGGCCGGGCGCGCAGCGCGGCCAGGATAAGCAGACAAACCCCGGTGCCGGAGGCCAGGGCGTGCAGGGCGTGCGACCAACCCAGGCAGTCGTAGGGGATGATCAGCGTAGCGGGATTGAGCCCGGCCAGGGCCATATCCGGCATGGAGAGGGGCAGGCTTGCGGCCGTAAGCCCCAGGCCGATGACGGCGCAGATGATCGGGCCGTTCAGGGCTTCGGCCGGGGCCTTGGCCCGGGCCAGAATCAGGCCGTGCCAGAGGGAACCCAACATGAGCGCGGCACCGAAAAAGGCCGGGAACACGCCCAGGTGATTCCAGCCGGGTATGGTTTTTTGGTTGTACACCAGTCCCATGACCAGGATAAGCAGCAGCCCGGTCAGGATCACGGCCAGGGCGCAGGCATCCTCCTGCGGCGCGGCATCCGCCTTGCGGCGCTTAAAGGCCAGCAGCAGCAAGCACAGGCCGGTGAGGCAGAGCAGGAATATCTCGCGGCTGAGCCAGGAAGAACCCAGATTAAACAGGGTGAATGGTCCGTGCAGGGGGGTGCCGGTATGGGCGATGCTGAGCAGCGCGGCCACAGCCAAAAAGACCAGGGCCGCCGGGGTCTGCCGCCGCGCCAAGGCGCGCTGTGACGCCGGCACGGCCCATTGCCCCACCAGGATGATGCCCACGGCGAGCTGTGCCAGCAGGGTAAAAAAGACCAAGGGGAGTTCTTGCGTGTACATGGCTAAATCTCCTCCGGGTTGCTGATTTTACCCTGGCGGCTGCCCACGGGCCGGGCGTTACGCGGCGGGGTCAGCACCAGGCAGGGGCCGGTCAGGGCTTCTTCCGGCAGGGGGGCCACATGGGGCGCATTGCCGAAACGCTGTTTAAGCTCCTCATATTCGCCAAAGTGAATGGCCCGCATGGGACAGGCCTGCACGCACAGGGGTTTCAGCCCCGCATCCAGACGCTTGGCGCAGAAATCGCACTTGGTCATCTTGCCCAGGGCCTTGTTAAGCTGGGGGGCGGAGTAGGGACAGCTCCAGCGGCAGTAGCCGCAGCCCACGCATTTGTTGTGATCCACCAGGACAATGCCCTGCGCGTTCTTGTGCATGGCCGTGGTGGGGCAGTTTTTGACGCAGATGGGGTCGGCGCAATGGTTGCAGCTTATGGAGGCGTAGTAAGAAAAAACATCCTGGGAATAGGTGCTGCCAGGTTGCTTGACCCAGCCGCCGCCGGTGTATTCCGCTACCCGCCGCCACATGACCCCCAAAGGCAGGTCGTTGCCGTCGATGCACGCGACCATACAGGTCTTGCAGCCGGAACAGGCGGTCATATCCAGATAAAATGCCGGTTGTTTCATTTTTTTGCTCCTTTACGCCCTGACCACTTCCACCAGATTGGTGTGCTGCGGGTTGCCCTTGCACAGCGGGGTGGGGTGGGTTTTGGTCAGGGTGTTGATACACGCGCCCAGGTCGGTGCCGTCGGGGGCGGGCCTGTACCAGGCCCCCTGGGGCAGGCTGCACACCCCCGGCATGATGCGCGGGGTTACCTTGGCCCGCACCTGCACCACGCCGCGATCATTGAACACCTTGACCAGGTCGTTGTGCCGGATGCCGCGCGCTGCGGCGTCAAGCTCGTTGATCCACAACTGCTGCGGGGCAACCTGGGTCAGCCAGGGCAGGTCGCCGTATGAAGAATGGGCGCGCCCCTTGTAATGGTGGCCGATGAGCTGAAGCGGGTGCTTCTTTTTGCCCTCTTCATCATCCGGGCCTTCCCAGGTTTTCACATAGGCGGGGATGGCCTCGATCTTTTCACCGGCGGGCAGTTCCCATGACTTATTTATATCCCACAGACGCTTGGAAAAGATTTCGATTTTGCCGGAAGGCGTTTTCAGCGGGTTGGCCGCAGGGTCGTCCCTGAACGACTTAAAGGCGATCTTGTGCGGCATGGGGAACCACTTGAACAGGCCCGCCTTTGAGGCATCGTCAAAAGACTCCGGCAGTTCCGGCTTGATCTCTCTGGCCTGATTGTACAGATATTTCACCCAATCCAGCTGGCTGCGGCCCTGGGTGTATTCCTGCACCATTTCCGGGCGTCCCGTTATTCTGGCCAGCTCCTTGCATAGCTCCACACATATGTCATACTGAGTCTTGGCCTGGAACAAAGGCTCCACAGCCTTGCGCGCGACGAGGACAGAGGACTGATCCACCTGATAGCCCTGCCGGATGAAGTCGTCCTGCTCCGGCGGCGTA
>JAITGZ010000041.1 GCA_031280335.1 Deltaproteobacteria bacterium
CATCGGCGGGATCACCCCTGCCATGAAGCTGAAGCAAGCGGCATAGGCTCTACTTTGAAGAGCTGCTAAAAAGGGGAGGATTACCAAAGACCTTATTTTTCAGTTGGGATATCTGCAAATGCACGCTTCGGAAAAAACTATTGCCGCTGTTTTGGACGAATTGGTAAAAATTATTCAGAGTTTGTACGATTTCAGTTCAACCGAAGAACAGAACAAACAGGAAGCAATGCCGGGTTTTTATTCTTCGCTCTCGGAATCTCTTTTCAAAATAGTTTCCACGCTTAAAACCGATTTATATGGGCCAACAAGTAATCCGATTGCAAAAGAAAAAATGAACAATATTCTAAAAGAGTGCAAGCTGTTTGTGGAAACGGAGGCGCTTAATGGAAAGAAGTTACAGCTATATTTTTGGGATGAACTCCGTAATCAGTTGAAAAATAAAGGATATAACACAATAGATACAGAAAAAAACTTTGCGCCTGATGTTAACGAATATTATGCCCGTGTAAGAAACCGACATATAGATTACGGTTTTGATTTTGAAATTTACAAATTGCAGGATAATACACCTGTAATGTTTAGAATTGGGGTTGATAATAAGTATTATTATGGTTTCCCTCGCTGGTTATACGAAAATGTAAAAGAGGAAAATAAGACGATAATAAGCCAATGTGTTGATAAAATGATAGGATTTAAATCTGACCCTCACCCTTTATGGTTTGGGTGGAGATATTCTCCAAATTACCCTCTGGACTTTTGGAATTTGCGTAGCGAAGGCTTTAATGATCTTAAAGATAAAGATCCTCGTAAACGAGAAAAATATATTAAAGGTATTGCAAACGAGATAGACATGTATATCAAAGAATTTCGGAAAATTGCCAAAGAACAAAACATATAGTAAACAATGCGGCGGTGCAGCTCTGAAGGGCTTCATGTCTTGCACCCCGCCCTTCAGGACGGGATCGGGCTATTTCCGGCAAGGCCGGGGTCTCAGACCACAAAGGAACAGGATGAAGTCCTTTGTTGCCATAGATTTTGAAACCGCCAATCAACACCGCAGTATTTGCAGTGTGGGCGTTGTTATTGTAGATAACGGAATAATTACCGACAAGTTTTATGAATTGGTCAAGCCAGAACCTAATTTTTTCTGTGGTTGGGCTACAGACTGCCATGGTTTAAGCAAAGCGGACACGGAAAATGCTAAAATATTCCCGGAAGTTTGGGCCCAAATAGCCGGTAAAATAAAGGGATTTGCCTTGGTTGCTCATAACAGTCCCTTTGACGAGGGCTGTTTAAAGACAAATCACGCATTATACGACATGGAATATCCCAACTATCAATTCTACTGCACTTTACAAAAAGCAAGACAGGTAATACCGAACTTGCCCAATTATCAATTGCACACCGTTTCAGAATATTTAGGATTTAAGCTGGATAATCATCACCACGCGTTGGCCGATGCCGAAGCGTGCGCTTATATTGCAATGAAAATATTTTAAAAATAAGGTGCCTTGGGGTTCCCTCCCCAGGGTTATAACGAGGCGGATTCCGGCACCGCTTCCTCGCAGGCGCGCATGGCCAGCAGGGTTTTTTCCATGAGAACTTCCAGTTCCCAGCCCAGCATGGCCGCGCCATTTTCTATCACCTCTCTGGAGCAGCCCGCCGCGAAATTTATGGTCTTGTATTTTTTCTTCAAAGATTTCACTTCCATATCCTGAACGCTTTTGGAGGGGCGCATGAGGGCGGCCGCGCCGATGAGACCGGTCAGTTCGTCCACCGCGTACAGCACTTTTTCCATTTCATGCTCCGGCCTGACCTCCGCCGTCAGGCCGTAGCCGTGGCTGCACACCGCGTGAATCAGGGCCTCGCCCGCGCCGGCCGGGCGCAAAATTTCGGGCGCTTTGCGGCAATGCTCCTGCGGAAAACGCTCAAAATCCACATCGTGCAACAGACCGGCGAGGGCCCAAAAATCCTGATCCTCCGCGTAGCCCAGCTCCACCGCGAACCAGCGCATGACCCCCTCCAAAATCAGGGCATGGCGTAAATGAAATTCTTCCTGGTTATAGGCGCGTAATAATTCCCAGGCTTTATCCCGCGTCAGTTCAGTGCGCATGGTCATAAACTCCTTTCGGTCGGCCGCGTGAGCGCCGTATCCTGTTTTGCGCCGGATGATCTTAGAGACGGTCTCGTGCCGTTTGTGGCGGCCATGCACAAGCTCCGCCGTCCTTTCCTCATCCAGGCCGAAAAGCCGGCGTACCATGTCGGCATACTGCGCGCCGCCTTCGTCTTCGGCCAATTTTTTTAGAAAAACTATGGGTTTATGATTGATCTTTTTGACAATGGCTTCCAGCATCTGTTCCAATGCCTGGGTTTCTTTGAGGCCCAGCTCCAGCCGCCGTGAGGTACGCGCCCATTCTTCGCGTATGATGCGCTCTGAATGTTGCAGCAAGGCCACAATGGTGGGCTGCACCTCCAGCGCCTCCAGCCAGCGGCGGAACTTGCGCGTCTCCTCCTCCACAATATCCGCGGCCTTTACGGCCTCTTCGCGCCGTTGGGCCAGATTCTCCTCCACCACTTCCTTGAGATCGTCTATGTCGTAGAGGTATATGTTGTCCAGACTGTTCACGCCGGGATCAATGTCACGCGGCACGGCGATGTCAATGAAAAACATGGGGCGGTTTTTGCGTTTTTTCATCACCCCGGCCATGTCTTCCGCCCGGATGATCGCCTCGGACGCGCCGGTGGAGCTGATGACAATATCCACTTCCGGCAGGTAGTTGACCAATTCTTCAAAAGGCACATCCCTTCCGCCGTAGCGCGCGGCCAGTTCCACCGCCCTTGCCCGGGTGCGGTTGGCCACCAGGATGGATTTAATGCCCGCGTTCATCAGGTGGGTGGCGGACAACTCAGCCATTTCACCCGCTCCTATGAGCATGGCCTGATAAGATGACATATCGCCGAAAATGCGCTTGGCCAACTCCACCGCCGCATAGCTCACGGAGACGGCGGCGGCGGCCACCCCGGTTTCACTGCGCACCCTTTTGGCCGCATAAAAGGCGTGATGCAGCAGACGGTTCAGGATCGTCCCGGTACTGCCCGACTCCAGGGCGTTTTTATAGGCATCCTTAAGCTGCCCTAGAATCTGCGGTTCGCCCAGAATCATGGAATCCAGACTGGAGGCCACTGAAAACAGGTGACGCACCGCCTCATCTTCTTGGCGTACATAGACAAAAGGGCGCAAATCTTCCGTCTTGCCGCCCCTGGCGGCAGCCCAGATGGCAAGGAGCGTTTCCGCCAGTTCATCGCCTTTGCCCGCAGCCAGTATTTCCACCCGGTTGCAGGTGGAAAGCGCCATGACTTCGCGAATGGGAGATGAAGCGCGTTTTTCAGCGCCAACGGGCAAAAAAAGGGTGTTTTCCAAAAAATCAGAGCCGGCCAGGGCAAAGGTTTCGCGCGTTTCCACCCCGGCAGTGCGGTGGTTCAAACCAACCAGGCAAAGGCCTTTGCCCATGGTCAAATCACCGCCGCCGCGCTGAAACCGTGGCGGGTGGGCATAAATAGATTCACCCCCAGGAGCGAGAACAAAGATATGCTGAAGATGGCTATGAGCAGCAGGGCCGCCTTGCGTCCACGCCAGCCGCGCACGATCCGGAGGTAAAAGGTAACGGCGTATAAAAACCAGACAAAGAGCGAAAAAATTTCTTTGGGGTCCCATCCGCCGCTGCCGCTCCATACTTGGGGCGCCCAGATAAAACCCGCGGCTATGCCCAAGGTGTACAAAGGAAAGCCGAAGATCACCGCCAGATGGTTAAGGCGGTCATAAACGCCCAGGGCAGGCAGTTCGCGGTCAAATTCCGTAAACTTGGCCTTGGATTTAAGTTTGCGATCCATATGCAAAAAAAGCAGGGCCGCCCCAAAGGCCAGGGCCAGCAGCCCCAGGCTGGCGTATAGGGGACCTATGTGCAGGATGATGAAAAGCTCCTTCAATGCCCCGGGCATTTCCACCTGAGCCCCATCGGATTTGCAGAAAGCCAAAATAAAAAGCAGCAGGGCCAGGGGTGAGGCGGTTACGGAAATGAAGCCGGATTTAAGCACCTTCCAACCCGCAAAATAGGCCAGGAGTATGCTCCAGGCCAACAGTTGCAAAAAATGGCCGCGCGAGAGGTCCTCCGGAGGAGTGAGCAGGATGACGCCCATCGCCAGCAGGGTGTGCAGGGCTAAGCCGGCCCAGGTGGACATGGCACCCATAAGCCTGACCCGCGCTTTGGAGGCGGATATGCCCCAAAAAACGCCGGCGCTGCCCAGGGCGTACAGCAGGATGACCAGGGTGGACAGAACATTAGTAAAGGCCATGCAGTAAATCCTCAATATGCTTATGCAGGGTTTCGGGCAGAATCTCCCGCAAAATACGCCCCGCCGCCGCGCCGTCTTTACGCCTCAAAGCCGCCCCCAGCCCGGAACCGGCCACGGCCCGGAACAAATCCCTGTTGCTTCCGGCATCATTCCCTTCAGCCAGGGCAGGCTGACGCAGGCGCCCCAGCAGCAGCAGCAAAGGCCGGTAATGCTCCGCATACCAGGCTTGCAGTTCCCGCCGCATGATCCGGGCCAAGGCGGGGCTTTGCCCTCCGGTGGACAGGGCCAGGGCAAAAGCGCCGTCATGAAAATGGGAGGGCACTATAAAATCACCCTCTTCCGGCGCGTCCGCCACATTGCAGGGTATGCCGCGCTCCCGGCAGAACAGGGCCAGACGGTGGTTGGCCCCGGCGGAGCCGGAGGCCGCGAACACCAAAGCGCAGCCCTCGGCATCTTCCGGCACCGCCTCGCGCCGCGCATACTCCACCGCCGGGTGGAGACGCAGGGCCTCAGGCAAATCCCTGGCGTCCACCGCCGGATCCAGCCATAACAGACTTGCGGGGCCAGCCGCAAGGATATCGCCCGCCTTGCGCCGCCCCACTTCGCCGGCCCCGGCCAAAAGCACCCGCGCCCGGCTCAAATCCAAAAACAAAGGGTAATAACGCATGCGCCTTTATATACCCGGACGGACGCCTTGTAAAATATGAGCAATCTATTGAAATACCACATCTAAGGAAACACTGATTAATTCGGGGATCCGCCCCGAACCCCGCTGGGGGAATAAGAAAGGGGCATGTTCACCCAGGCGTTGCTTTACCTCTGCCATCCATCTGCACAACGGCAAAGCACCCTCAAGAGAATAAATCAGCGTTTCCTTAAAAACAGGCAGCTTCACCTCCCAAATTCGTTCTATCGCAATGTGGCTTTTCGTGCTATGTCTCACGGCGTGAGGGGAGGCGTGGGCAATGAACCAAGAGAACCGCGATGCTCAGGGACGCCCCGTGCGGGACAGAGCATTGCCTTTTGTGAAGGCGTTCTTTCCTGCGGCGCGGGCGTTCAGCGTGCCGGACAAGGAGGCGGGAGATATTCCGGACCGGGAAGCTTGCGCGGCTTTATGGGATAAATACGCCATGCCCGCGCATATCCGCGCCCATTCCCGTCAAGTGGCCATGATTGTGGAGCATTTGGAGGGGTTTGTGCGTGCTGCGGGCATCAGGCTGGACCCTGCCTTGCTTATGGCCGGGGCGCTTCTGCATGACATCGCCAAGGCCTACACCATAAGCTTCGGCGGCAACCACGCCCAGTTGGGCGCGGCCTGGATGGCGCGTGAGGGTATAAGCCCTCGTGCGGCCCAGATGATTCTGCACCACGTACACTGGCCCTGGCAACTGGATATACGCAATGAAAGCATGCTGCCCAGCCTGATTCTGGTTTACGCGGACAAGCGGGTGCTGCATGACGCGGTGGTCGGTCTGGAAGAACGCTTTAAAGACCTGACCCGGCGTTACGGACATACGGAACGGATACGCATGTTCATCGCCTCGTCCATGGCCCAGGGGCGAGACCTGGAGCATTTGTTATCTGAACTTTCGGGAGTGCGGCTGGATGAATATTCTTTTGATTGCGGGCGGCTGGTCTGAGGAACGGGACGTTTCCCTGCGCGGAGCCGGAGTCCTGGAGGCTGCCCTGCTCCGCTTGGGGCACAAGGTAAAACGCTTTGATCCTGAACACAGCTTTGACGGTCTATTTGAGGCCGTCGCGGGGCAGGATTTCGCCTTTATCAATCTTCACGGCGCGCCGGGTGAGGATGGGCTGCCTCAGAGTCTGCTGGAAATCATCGGCCTGCCTTACCAGGGGTCAGGGCCGGCCGGGTCCTTCATAGCCCTGGACAAGGCCGCCGCCAAGGCGGTCTTTCGCCGCGCCGGTCTCCCCACGCCGGAGTGGCACATGTTGCCGCGCCGTCCGGCGGCGGAGTGGGAGCCGGCTTTCACCTATCCGGTTTTTGTCAAAAAGAACACCGGCGGTTCCAGCCTGGGACTGGTCAAGGCGCATAATCGTCATGAGCTTGCGGCGGCACTGGATGGTCTGTTTGCGGGCGGCGATGGGGTCATCGTGGAGCCGGCCTGTGCCGGGCAGGAACTAACCTGCGCCGTTTTGGCGGAACTGGAAGAAAAAGACGGCCTTATGCGTGAAAAACCGCTGGCCCTGCCGCCCATTTTGATTCGCCCCCTGCGCAATACAGAGGGCATTTTTGACTATGCCAGCAAGTACGCCGCCAGCGGGGCGGAGGAGCTATGCCCCGCCCCCTTGCCCCAGCCCCTGCTGGAACGGGCGGGACAGTACGCCCTGGCCGCCCACCGGGCTTTGGGTCTTCGCGGCTACAGCCGTACGGATTTTATCCTGGGGGCGGACGGTTCCCTGACCATACTTGAAATCAACACCCTGCCCGGCATGACTGAGGCCAGCTTGCTGCCCAAGGCGGCTGCGGCGGCAGGCCTTGATTTTGACCAACTTATCCGCCGCCTGCTGGATCTGGGTTTGGCCGCGCACAGATCAAAACCCCGCCCCGGTACCGCCGGGACGGGGGAGGTTGAGGCTTAAGTCCGTCCATATGCTGCTCCATTTATACCGCCTGCTCTGGAAAATAGCCCGCCCGGCCTTACGCCTGCACCGGCGCCTGGGCGACGGCTTTGAACATCGTCTGGTTCCTCCGCGCTGGCCCTTGCCCCAGGAGGGACGGGGGGATGGGACAGGCGCGCCGCGCAGGCTCTGGCTGCATTCGGCCTCCGGTGGCGAGGCTTACCTGGTTTATGAATTACTGCATATATTGTCCGCCTGGCCGGGAGGCACCTGCGACGCGCTGCTCTGCACCAGTTGCACCCGCCAGGGCCTGGAGATTCTTCAGCGGGCGCAACGGGAGTTGCAGCGCGAAGATTGGCGCATGGATGTAAACTATTTGCCTCTGGATGAGCTTGATCTCATGCGCCGGGCCGTGCGCCAGGCCTTTGGGCCGCCCGCCGTCCCCGGCGGGCCCAAGGTGCTGGCCTTGCTGGAAACAGAGCTTTGGCCCGGCCTGCTTCAGGCCTGCCGGGAGTATGGCGCGCATGTTATTATTCTTAACGGGCGTTTGACAGAAGGTTCTTTCAGGGCTTACCGGTTTATGCGCCCGGCCTTGCGCCGGATCGCTCCGGAGCGCATTCTGGCTGTCAGCCCTGAAAACCTGGAGCGCTTCCGCCTTCTTTTCGGTCCAAAGACCTCCTGCTCCCTAATGCCCAATATCAAATTTGACCGGGCGGCGAACGCGCCAGACGCCCTTGCCCTGAACTGTGGAGATCGGTATAATCCGGTCATTGCTCTGGCCTCCATACGTGAAGAGGAAGAAGAGCTGATTCTTCCAGTCTTGGGGGAACTGCTTCGCCTGGAGCCGCGCTGCATCCCGGTGCTGGCCCCACGCCATCTGCACCGCCTGGAGGCGTGGGAAAAACGCCTGCGGAATCAGCGGCTGGATTTTATCCGGGCCTCTTCCGGGGTGGATTGGGAGCAGGGGGGGCGCATTGTACTCTGGGACAGCTTTGGTCAGCTGCACCGTCTTTATGCCTTGGCTGGCACCGTTTTTGTGGGGGGGAGCCTTGCGCCGCTGGGCGGGCAGAATTTTCTGGAGCCGCTGAACTATGGCTTGATCCCCTGTGTGGGGCGTTTTTGGGACAATTTCGCCTGGGTGGGCGAAGAATTATTTGAATTGGGCCTGGCCCGCCGGGTACAGGATGCCGGCGAGCTGCCCCCGATGCTTCTGGAACAATTGAAGTCTCCTCCGGACAAGGCACTGGTACGCGAACGCTTTACCGGCTATGTTGCTCCCCGCCGGGGCGGAACCCGCCAGGCTGCGGAGGCGCTGCGGGTTCTTTTGCAAGAATAAAAACAAGGGGTATCCGGATTATGTATATAGTTACAGGCGGATCCGGCATGATCGGCAGCGCTTTGATCCACGAGCTGAACGAACGGGGCATCAGCGATATTTTGGTGGTGGATCGTATGGGGTCTTCCGAAAAATGGAAGAACTTGGTCAAACGCAGCTATCTGGCCTACATGCACTGTGATTTGTTCCTGGAACACATCCGCAGGGACAGCCTGGAAGAAGCTCTGGAGCGGGAATATGTGCGGGGCTTCCCCTTGGGACGGATTCAGGGGCTGGTACATTTAGGGGCCTGTTCTTCCACCACTGAGAAAGACGCGGATTTTCTTTTGCGAAACAATCTTGAATACAGCAAAACCCTGTGCATTTACGCCCAAGCCAGGAACATCCGCTATATCCAGGCCAGCAGCGCCGCCACCTATGGGGACGGCAGCCGGGGTTTCGCGGATGACCCGGACAGCCTGGAAACATTGCGCCCGCTGAATATGTATGGATATTCAAAACATCTTTTCGATTTGTGGGCCAGGCGCACCGGGCGGCTGGCCGCCCTGGCCAGCGTGAAATTTTTTAATGTATATGGACCCAATGAATACCACAAAGGCGATATGCGCAGTATGGCGCACAAGGCCATGGAGCAGATTCGCACGGAAGGGCGGCTGCGTCTTTTTCGTTCTCACCGTCCGGAATATCCTGATGGAGGGCAGCTGCGCGATTTTATATATGTTAAAGATTGCGCGGCCATGCTGGCCGATCTTTTGCAGCGCCCGGCGTGCAACGGTCTGTTTAATCTGGGCACGGGACAGGCGCGCAGTTGGAATGATCTGGCTGCGGCAATCTTTGCCGGTCTGGATCAGGAAGCGTGCATTGAGTATGTGGATATGCCCGAAAATCTGCGCGGCAAATACCAATACTTCACCCAGGCCGAAACAGGCCGGCTGAAGGCGGCCCTTGGCCCAAACACCCCCGCGCCGCGCAGCATGGAAGAAGGCGTGACTGATTATGTGCGTAATTACCTCATGGCGGAAGATGCCTATTTATAATGATTTTCAACCGTGTTTTTCCGCCGCCTCACGGTGTAAAAAATGAAAAGAAGAGATAAGGGCAATTTTATTTTGAAATTGCCTTAAAAATATTGAGGGGGTTGGAGGGAAATCATTTCCCCCAAATGGGGTTTGGGACGATAGCCCCAATAAAAGATATGCAGGCTCAAAGTTGAAATATTCTGATAAATTGCGCAGGCGGTGATATTATGAAGGATATGCGGGTGGTGGAAGCGCTGGCAACGCCGAATGCGGCGGCGGATATACGCGTGCGCGGCTGGGTGCGCACGCGGCGCGATGCCAAAGATATTGCTTTTGTGGAGCTGAACGACGGTTCCTGCCTGGCTAATCTGCAAATTCTGGCGGAAGAAGGCTCCCCGGTTTTCGCGGCCCTGGCGGGGGCGCAGACTGGTTATGCGCTGGAAGCAGTGGGAGATTTGGTGGAGTCCCCCGGTCAGGGGCAACGCTGGGAACTCAAGGCCAGGGAAATACATATTTTGGGCGCTGCGGATCAAAGTCTTTATCCCTTGCAGAAAAAGCGGCACTCGGACGAATTTTTGCGTGGTATAGCCCATTTGCGCCCGCGTACCAACAAATATGGGGCGGCCTTCAGGGTGCGATCCGAAGCGGCCTTTGCCATACACAGCTTTTTTCGCACGCGGGGCTTTTATTATGTGCATACGCCCATTCTCACCGGCGCGGACTGTGAGGGGGCAGGCGAGATGTTCAGAGTGACCACCCTGCCGATATGGAATGAGACAACGCGGTCAAATGAGGAAGACCCCCTGGCTGGCGATTTTTTTGGCCGGGAGTGCAATTTGACGGTTTCCGGACAGTTGGAGGCTGAAGCCCTGGCCATGGGCCTGGGCAGGGTCTATACCTTTGGCCCGACTTTTCGGGCGGAAAATTCCAACACTCCCAGACATGCCGCTGAGTTTTGGATGATCGAACCGGAGGCGTCCTTTTTTGATCTCACTGACAATATGGCCCTGGCGGAAGATCTTGTACGCCATGTCTCCAGGCATGCCCTGGAACATTGCGCGGCGGATTTGGATTTATTCAACCGCTTTGTGGATAACGGCCTTATGGATCGCTTAAGGTCTTTGGCCGAAGGCACTTACCAGCGGGTGAGCTATGGCGATGCCATTGAAATTTTGGCCAAATCCGGACGCAAATTTGAATTTACGGCGGTTTTCGGTCAAGATCTGCAGACAGAGCATGAGCGCTTTCTGGCCGAAGAGTATTTTTGCGGACCGGTTACGGTGTTCAACTATCCTAAGGAAATAAAGGCCTTTTACATGCGGGCCAATGACGATGGCCGCACGGTGGCGGCCATGGATCTGCTGGCCCCGAAGATCGGCGAGCTGATTGGCGGCAGCCAGCGTGAAGAGCGCCTTGGCCGGCTGGAGCAGCGCCTGGCAGAATTGGGGCGGGATATTAAAGATTATTGGTGGTACCTGGATCTGCGCCGTTTCGGCTCAGTGCCGCACTCCGGCTTTGGTCTGGGTTTTGAACGGCTGATCATGTTGCTCACTGGCATAGGCAATATCAGGGATGTGCTGCCTTTTCCCCGCACGCCCAAAAATTTGGAATTTTAGAGCAATTTCAAAGCGAAATTGCTCTAAACTATTTCTATATAAAAGTTAAATAGCTCTAATCTGTCAGATAGCTGACTGCACGTTTACGTGGTACGGGAGACGGTGCCGGGCCATCGGGCCAGCCTATGGCGGCGCAGCCATAGACGTGGTTTGTTTCGGGCACGCCCAGTTCCGTGAGCCGGGCGCGGAAGCCACTGTCGGCGCAGGCGCTGCCTAGTTGGTTGATCCAGCAGGAGCCCAGCCCCAGGGCGTGGGCGGCCAAAGCGATATTTCCCATGGCCAGGGCGCAGTCGGCTTCGGCTGTGGACAGCGCCGGGTCGGCCGAAACCAGAATGCAGACCGGGGCATGGTAATTCACTGTGTAGTTCGGGGAGCCCACGTACTGTTTATAGGGGTTATGGGACATGCGCGCCACAGCTTCCTTGAGGGCCAGAGTGAGACCGGCCAGACGTTCCTGACCGGTCAGCACGGCAAAGTGCCAGGGTTGCCTGCCCATGCCGCTGGGGGCATGGAGTCCGGCTTCCACAATTTGTTCCAGGATATCCCTGGGCACAGACTTGGTCAGGAATTTGCGGATGCTGCGACGGGTGAGAATATTTTCCAGTACGGCATTTTTCATGTAATATCTCCTGCAAAGAAATGATTATAATTTAAGGCATACGGTCTTTTCAAGCTATTTCGTCTGAGCTTGGCGGGCGGCTTTGACCTTGGAAATCAGGACGGCGGACAAGTTATTTCAGAGCGGCTTGCTCCGCGTCCGCCCCAATCATGATTTTCAGCACCTCCTCGTCTGTGGCGTGCATGCCTACGCTGGCCAGGCGGCCCACGCTGCGGATGGTCTCTTCCACATCCTGTTGCACAATGCCTTCGCCAGGAGAAAAGGAGTGGCTGCTCATGGCCAGATCGTGGGCCATAATGGCGGCATCCAAGGCCGAGGCGATTTTTGCCGCGCAGGAGGGTTTTGCTCCGTCGCAGACAATGCCGGAGACATTGGCCAAGGTGTTGGTTATGGTATCCGTGATTTGTTTGAAATTGCCGCCGCTCAGCCAGGTAATTGCCGCCCCGCTGCCACAGGCCGCGCTTACCGCGCCGCAGTAAGCCGAAAGTTTGCCGATGCCGGATTTTTGATGGATGGCGATGAGGTTGCTGACCAGGAGGGCGCGGTATAACTTTTCTTGAGACAGGTTGAACTCCCTGGCATATTCAATAATAGGCAGAGAAACGGCCATGCCCTGGTTGCCGCTGCCCGAGTTGATGACAACCGGCAGCTCGCACCCGCTCATACGGGCATCGGAACCGGCGGCGGCCCTGGCCTTGGCCCGGTTGCGCACGTCATCGCCTCGGCTGACCAGAAGCGTCCGCCCCACTCCGGCACCGTAGTTTCCGTGCAGTCCCTCCTCGGAAATATTCAGATTGCAGACGATTTGGCGATCCAGCACGTCGCGCGTCCAGGCGAGATCGCTGGTTTCGGCGAATTCCAGTATGCCGGCGACAGACATGAAATCACGGCGGTGATCTTCCCGTTTGGCCGGTATATACGGGCCTCCGGCCAGAATGACGCCATCTTTTTCCTGGCGCACCACATTGGTATGGCTTTCGGCAATCTCTACCACCGCCTCATGCTCTTCCGCCCTGGCGGTCATGATAATGTGCAGGTTTTCCGACCCCGGCAGCAGTTCCACCCGGCAGAACCCTGAGTCCGCAAGTTCTTTGGCCCGCTCCACATGTTCCGGCCGCACACCGGAAAGCACCTCCAGCTTCCTGTCCGGGTCGCCGCCAAGAGCGCCCAGAATGGCCGCAATTTCCATGCCCTTCTGTCCGCCTGAGTTTGGCACAACCACGCCTTTGACGTTTTTAACAATATTGCCGCTGCAGGCCGCGTACAGGTTTTGAGGCTCACATCCCAGCAGACGGGTGGCCAGGGCACCGGCCAAGGCAACGGCGATGGGCTCCGTGCAGCCCAGGGCAGGCACCAGTTCTTCGTGCAGGATGTTGACATATTGCCGGCAAAGGACAGCGTCCATACGTTTACCCGCTTATGCGCCAAGCGATTTGGGCAGTGGCGATCGCAAGCCCGATGCCCCCTATGCAAACGCGTGTTTCCATATGCGAGGGGGTGTATGATATCCTCGCTTGCCATTGGGCATAGGGCGCGGGCAGGCGGTTCTCCCGCTGGAGTTCCAGCATCATCCGTCTCTTTTCCCAGACCAGCAAGGCAATGGCCCCCAGGGCGGCGGGCCGGATCATAAAAACGGCCGGAGTATAAAGGCTCAGGAGTGCCGCGCCCGCCACGGCGAGGTCCGCGCAAAGCGCCCAGGAAAGGCGGGAGAGCGGCGGGGAGTCTTCAGGGTGTTTCAAGGCGAGCCTGGAGGCGCAATGCGTTAGTGCGGCCAGCAAGGAGAGGCCGAGAAAAAGCTTGGGAGCCGCGCTGGATATGGCGAGGCAACTGAGCAGGCCGGCCCCGCCGCAGGCGGCGCGGATCAACACTTCCAGAGCCAGGAACGGCTTGCCTTCGCCATTGCCGGCCAGGAGCAGCGCATGTGTCAGCAAAAAAGCGCCGGATGCGATTATGGAGCATATGGCCCAGGGCAGTCCCGGCGTCAGATTGCGGGCGCTGTAAACTACGCCCGCCATGACCAGTATGGCGTTCAGACAGAAGAGGTAAAAATCCCAGGTCATGGGAGACCCGGGATTTTTACCAAGAATCAGGAGAGGGCTGCGGAGGGGTTTGCCCAGATCCGCCGCAAGCAGGAGGCCGCCTCCCACAAGGCAGCCCATCGCCAGGGCGGGTGCCGCAGCAGGCATCACATTGGTGGCAAGGCGGCTTAAGCCCGCCAGAAGCAGCAGACCGCCTGCCAATGACCCCAAGGTAAAGAACCCCTGAATATACAGGCCCCAGGGGACGCGATCCGACAGGGCCGTGGCATTCAATCCGGCTGCCATCTGCCGCCGCAGCGCATGGGCACCGGCCAGCGCGGCCAGAAGGGCAAGGCACAGCGATATCCAGAAAAACATAAGGCCTCCGTACGGTCGGGAAAAAAAGTAAATCAGTATTTCCTCAACGTTTGGACCAGTCAATGTCGCTCGCCAGTTCTCCGCCAGTGGACCAGTTTTCCGTTTCGTAGTCCGTGAACAGGACGGTAATATTGGGGCGGCGTTTTTTAGCGATGCGCTCCACGCTGTCGGTAATTTCTTTGGCCAACTGGGCCTTTTGCTCGTGTGTGCATCCTTTCCAGAGTTCTACTTTGATGATGGGCATAAGGTATTGTCCTTTGTCTTTTGTAATGTTTCAATGGTGAGATTGGGCAGTCAATTTACTTTAAAATGCTCTAATATTGCGGTGTTGCTCCGGGCAGGCATCTGTACCATACCGCAGGTTCTGTGCCCAGTTCCGGCCGCAGCCTGGAAGCATCGTGCCTGCCCAGCAGTCGCGAGATTTTAGAATCTTGATCCTCCATGTCGCCAAAGACGCGCGCGGCTGTGGGGCAAGCCTCCACGCAGCCGGGCTCCCTCCCCTGGGCGCGGCGGGCGCGGCAGAAATCGCACTTCGCCACCGTGCCGGGTTCGAATTTTTTGCGGGCAAGGATTTCGTAGGGCGTGGGTTCCTCGTCCGGCCAATAGTTTCTGAAGGTCCAGAGAAAACGGCGAGCCTCATAAGGGCAGGCTTGCATACAGGCCCGGCAGCCAATGCAGGTGCCGGCATCGATCATCACCGCGCCGTCGGCCTCACGGCGGGTCGCCCCGGTGGGACAGGCGCGCAGACAGGGGGCGACGGCGCAGTGCATACACAGCACGGGCAGGGTATGCAGTCTGGAGTGCGGATAGGGGCCGTTTTCGTATTTAAGTACCCGGCTGAACAGAACCCCGGCCGGGGCACCCTGAATCTGGCGGCAGATCATGGCGCAGGCCCCGCAGCCGATGCACTTTTGCAGGTCAATGAGCATTCCGACGCGCATGGCGTACCTTCAGCGCCTCAGCCGCGCACACCGGCCACTTCAAGGATGGCCAGGGCTGAGACTTGGCAGTGTTTGATGAGTTGCGCCACACTTACCCGTTCATCCGGCGTTACCGGTACGACCCCGGCACCGTAATTCAGGCCGGGAATGCCCGCTCCCGCGAAGGAAACCAGGTCCGAACCGGCATAACGGCACCAATCCACCACCCGGTCCAGGGTGGTACCGTTGCTTTCCACGTCCACAATCAGTTCTTCGCCGAAGATTTCCCTGTGCGCGGCCTTTAAGGCACCCAAAAGCGGCAGGTCACGCGGCGGGGCCACGGGTTTGTCCAGTTTAAGCCCGCCGGGTTCCGCGCCGGAAGTCACCGTAGCCCGCAGGCTTGGGTCTTCCACCCGCAGGTTGTAAACGATGCGCTCCAGATCGCGTTTTACGCTCTGGCGATCCATGCCGGCCGGGTAACGCACATCGATCATGATGGAGCATTCCTCCACCCCCAAGCAGGGACGCGAGCCTGTACCCGGTACCTTGGAGGTGATCCGGCCAAAGGTGATAATGGGGTCGCCCAGAAAATGCCCGCGCTCATAAACGAAATTTTTGCGTACATTTTTGACTTCATTGAGTATCTTCAACATTTTATCCACCGCGTTGACCTGGCGGAAGCCATCGTACGATGGGTGCAAGGTATAGCGCGAACTGTTGTGTCCCAACTGGCCGTACGTGGTGATGGTGAAAACCCCCATACCCACATTGGTGGACCATACGGAGCAGTCCGTCTGTTCGCCGTCGAAGATCATGTCCGGTTTGGGGCCCAGGCCGAGCGTGTCCCAGTTGGCGGCCATATAGCGGGAGCCAACCAGTCCGCCGTTTTCCTGGCACCATCCGGCAAAAAGCAGATCCCCATCCAGTTCCGCGCCTGATTCCACAATGGCCTTGAAGGCTTCCATGAAAGACGCCACAGATTGTTTCATGTTAACCGTGCCCACGCCGTAGATATAACCATCGGCCACATCGCCGGAAAAAGGGTCATGGGTCCATTTTTCCGGGCTCACCACCGGCTCGGTATCCAGGTGGCCGCCGATCATCAGGCGCGGTCCAGTGCCTTTGCCGGGCATAAAGGCCATTACCTGCGGATGGTCGCCCTCGGTCTGCCCCGGTATATCCTTGGGCAGATCAATCACCTTCACCTTAAGGCCGAGGGCGCGGAAGTAATCGGCCACATGGGCGGCTATTTCCACTTCCGCGCTGGGTGTCTCCACCACGGAATTCATCCGGATGAGCCGGGAACACAGGGAAGTGAGACGCTCGCCGTTGATCCGCGCCAGCACGGCATCGCGTATTTTTTTTGGGGTTTTCAGACTGTGCATGTGTCCTCCATGGAAATATTTTTTTGGGAAACTCCCTGACAGTACGGCTTCCCGCGTTTCGCACATGTTTTCAGCCTCTTTGCGGCTGAAAAACAACAGGGGGGCTGGGGGGAATTATTCCCTTCCCGGTGGTGTTAGGGCAGATACTTGAATTTAATCATCCTTTTCTAAAAAACAATGACGCTTCTGCCCAGTACTTTGCCGGCGGCCAGGCGTTCAGCGGCCTCGTTGAGTCCCGTGAGAGGGTATTGTTCCGTTACGCAGGGCGTGAGGAGACCCTGGCGGACCAAGTCCACGGCATCGGTTACGCACTGTCTGGTCATGCCCAGGGAACCTTTGATGTTGATTTCTTTGAACATGGTCTGCCCCACCGGAATGGAGAGGCTTTGATCCGTGGAGCCGACCAGGGCATACACCCCGCCCTTGCGCAGGGCGGCGGCCGAGATGTTGAAACTCTCCTGGCTGACCACATAATCAATAACCGCGTCCACGCCTTTGCCGCCGGTCAGGCGCAGGGTTTCCTGGAGCAGGTCTTTTTCCCGTGCATTGATGGTTTCGGCCGCGCCGAATTCACGGGCTTTGTCGAGTTTTTCTTTGGAACGCGCTGTGGCTATGACGCGGCATCCCGCCAGGCGCGCGATCTGTACCCCGTGCAGTCCAAGCCCCCCCACGCCGTAGATCAGCACGGTATCCGCAAGCCGCACCTGCGCCTGATCGCGTATGGCGTGCAGAGAGGTACAGATGGCATCGGGAATGGCGGCGGCGTCTGTAAAGCTGATGGTTTCGGGCAGGAGAGCCAATTGGTCTTCTTTGACCGTTACCAATTCAGCATGGCCGCCGGCGCACTCAAAACCCGTGCGAATCAGCCGCACGCATAGGTTTTCGTGCCCGGAACGGCAGGCCGGGCAGCTTTTGCAGACATCGTACATATACACGACCACGCGGTCACCGGGGCTGCGGGCGCTCACGCCTGTGCCCACGGCCTCCACCACTCCGGCGATTTCATGTCCGGGGATATGGGGGAGCGTCAAGGCGGGGTTGCGTCCGGCGCGGATTTTCAGATCCCCGGGGCACAGGGCCGAGGCCTTGACCCGTACCAGAACCTCACCCGGACCGGGCAAGGGATCGGGCACATCCTCAAAGGCAAAGGGTTCGCCGAATTTTTTGATCAGGGCTGCTTTCATCAGAATGTCCTTGTAAAAATGCTTTGGAATGGTTTAACTTTGAGATCATACATGATCGGAACCCGCCATATTCAACATGTTCATTTCGAAAATACTCCGGGCTGGCGGCCGATCGGGTACACCTTGACCTTGGGGGAGTTATCCAGGCCGCCGGAAATGGGATCCAGGTTTTCCGCTTCTTCTGCGGGCAGGAGTATGTTGAACCAAGCTCCTCCAGCTGGCATGACCGGGTTTATATAGTGTTCGTTGTAACCGCCGTAATTGCCGGGTATGCCCAGCACCTTGGGGTGGATAAGCCCGGTAAGGCGCAGCTTGCCCCTAGTCTTGCCGTGCATGGACTCCACCCAGACTTCCTGACCGTCGTCCAGGGATTTTTCCTTGGCGGTGGCCGGGTGTATATGGATAAACATCTCGTAAGGGTCATCCTCGCGCAGCTCGTTGATCCAGGGATTGGCCATGTTGCCGCCTGTACCGTGCAGGCGGAAGCCGGTCTTCCAGTTGATGACGTAAAGATCGTATTCCGGCGGCGCTTCCCGGACATGGCTGGGGAACCAGAAGGGCACACCCGTGTAGTAGGCGAAAAAGTCTTTTTCCTCATTCACATAAGCGGGGTGGCGTATGCCGGCCTTGCGGAGATTTTCCCGCAGCTTCTTTGCGGTGCGCGGCAGACGCTCGAAATAGAAGGGGTGCCGTGTGGCGCTGCCCGGCCAATAGAAATAGTTGTAGCCTTTTTTGCCGGTGGCCGTGTATTTGTATAACTGCCCGGCCGCCTGGGCGGAGCGGTAGCTGTGCCCGTCGCCGAAGAGTTCGGCAATGAGGCGATCCCAGATATCCTCCAGGGGGTACTCCCGCTCCGGGTCAAGCCGGTGTTTTTCCGACAGGCGGTTCATCCGGTTGATCAAGCTGTGCATTTCCGGCAGGAATCCTCCCGCTCGGGCCAGGTCGTACAGTATCTGGTCGCTGCTTTTGGTGTCAAAGCGGCGGGGCACGGGATTGCGCGCCAGGATCATTTCCAGCCCGCGCAGATCATCGTCAATGCTCTGTAAAGGCGGTTTGTAGATACGGATGCCGTCTTTTTCCAGAAAATGCGAGACCGGCAGGATGATATCCGCAAGGCAGGAGGTTTCGTCAAAGTTGATGTTGATGCTGACCACCAGCGGCACCTTGCTCATGGCCTGGATCCAAAGATCCTGGTCGCTGATGCTGCGCACCGGGTTGGCACCCGCGAAGATAAAGAGTTCGATATCGTAGTCCAGATGATAACGTTTGGGGTCAAGAATATTACGTACCACGATGGGCGGGGTGGTGTGCTTGTGCGGGAAGAACTCCCCGCCGTCGATATGGTGGGGGGGGAAGTGGAAGTCGCGGGGCACGGCCTCAACAATGGGCGTGACCGTGCCGTCTTCGTCAGGCCGCAGTATATCGGGGCAAGGTCCGGGGCGGCTGCCTCCCGTACAGGCACCGGGCAGTTCCATGGCCCCCATGAGCATGTTGATGATCTTTACGCAGAGATCAAAATGGGTGCCGTTGCGGTGCGAGCAGGCACCCCGGCCGGAACCGCCCATCTGCACGGGCCGGAAGGGGAATTCAAAACCGTCAATGACAATGGTCTTGCCCAGGCAGGCGTGTTCCACAAACTCCCTGGTGACCGTGCGGATGTCTTCCGCCGTAATGCCGGTGATTTTTTCCGCCCATTCCGGCGTGTATAAACGCATGCCGTTTTTCAGCAAACGAAAGCCTGTGCTGACTGGTTCTCCTTCCACTTCCAGGTCGGCGTCCAGTATGGGGTCCCGCACCTGGTCAAAAGGACGTGGTCCGTCGCTGCCCAGCATGAGCGGCTTGCCGCTTTGCGCATCACGCAGATAGGTGCCGTCAGGCGAGATGAGGTATGGCGCGTTGGTGCGTTCTTTCAGAAAATGCTCATCGTACGTGCCCAGCTCAAAGAGTATGCCGTGGATCATGGCCAGGGCAAAGGCCAGCTCCGTGCCCGGCAGAATGGGCAGCCACCTGTGGGCCTTGGAGGCTTCGGGCGAATGGCGCGGGTCAATGACCACCAGCTTCATGCCGCGTTCCAGGGCCCTGGTCAGACGTGCGGTGGAGTGCGGGCAGACAGTGTTGCCGCCCACAGTGCGTCCCGGCGCGATGAGATAGGTGCAGTATTCCAGGTCGGCAATCTGCTCCGGGTGCTGCGCGTGGACCAGGTTGGAAGCGAAGTGGATGGGGCAGAGTATGCCGTGGGAAGGCACATTGTTGGGCGTGCCGAAGGCTGTTGCAAAGATGCTGCCGTGGGCCATACCCCCGGTCTCCGGGTTTTTGAGCATGATTTCACGCGCGAAAAGTTCATCGCAAACGCCCCAGCCCTCCATAAAGGCCATCTTGCGGGGGTCTGAAGCGCGTATTGCCCGCATTTTGGAGCCGATGAGCGCATATGCCTCATCCCAGGAAATGGCCTCCCAACCCGGATCTTCCGTGAGTCCTTTTTTGGGGTTGGTGCGGCGCATGGGGGAGCGGACGCGCTTGGGATCGTAATAACCCGGAATGGAGGCCAGCCCGCCCCGCATACAGAGTTTGCCCCGGTTGGTGGGCGTATCCGGGTCGCCGATGGTTTCCGTGACCACGCCGTCTTCCATGCGTATGAGCATGCCGCAGTCGTTCTGCAGGCACATGGCGCACCAACCCTTCAGCCAAACGGTATTTCCTTCAGACATGGCGGGTCCTTTGTTACCTCAAAATCCCATAAGCAGGGTCGGTAAAAAGAGTACTACGTGCGGCCAGGCAATCAAGACCGCCAGCAAAGCTATGGCGGCGAGCATAAAGGGGGCCACGCCCCGGTAGAGCAGCCCCAGGTTGTAGCCCGAAAGGCTTTTCAGCACAAAGACGTTGAGTCCAATGGGCGGGGAGATCTGGCCGATGTTGATGATGACCATGTTCACGATGCCCCACCAGACCAGGGAATAACCCATGCCGGTGATGATGGGCACTACCAGGGGCAGGGTGATGAGCATGGCGGCCAGACAGTCGAAGATCGCGCCCATGATAAAATAAACGAACATGAGCAGGGTAATGATCAGCCAGTTGGGCATGCCTGCGGCGGTAATGGCGTCAACCGTCACCTGCGCTATGCCGGAGAGGGCGATGAAGTAGCCGAAGATACCCGCGCCGATCATGATAATGTAAATCATGCCCATGGCCACCACAGTGTCTTTGATGATCGCGCCGATGGTCTTGCGGTTGATCGCTTTACGGATGACGGCGAAGATAAGTGAAAGCACGCAGCCCACAGCCGCGCCTTCGTTCACGGTAAAGATGCCCGCGTAGATGCCGCCCAGTACGCCCAAAAGCAGCAAGATGGCGGCCCAGCTTTTTTTGAAGGCGTCAAGGACTTCCATGGCGCTCCGGCGTTGCCCCGCCGGTCCGGCTTGAGGATTGACAAGGCAGATCAGCCACACGGTAACGAAGAAGAGCAGAATGCACAGCATGGCGGGAATGAAAGCGGCCATGAAGAGTTCCACAATGAACTGGCCGGTCATGACCGCATAGAGTACCAGGGGAACTGAGGGAGGCACCAGGGTGCCCAGGCACCCGCCCGCAGCAATGACTCCTGTGGCTAAATATTTTGAATAATTACGGTTAATCATTTCAGGCAGGGCTACACTGGTAAAGGTGGCCGTGGTGGCCGCCGACGAGCCGCAGATGGCACCGAAAAAGCCGCAGCCGGCCACGGTGGCCATGGCCAGCCCGCCCCGGAAGTGCCCCACGCAGACATGAGCCAGCCGGTACAGATCGCCGGACAGACCGGAAATGGTCGCCAGATTCCCCATGAGCAGGAACATGGGTGCCACGGCCGTATCCGGGCTGGAAAATTTGGCCATCACCTCTGTGGAGAGAAAACTCATGGCGGCGGGGCGGCCGATGATGGCAGCGCAGCCGGCCAGGCCGGCCACGCACATGGCGATGCCGATGGGTACGCGCAGGATGATTAGGGCGAACATGCCCGCTATGCCGAAGATGGCGAGGGTGGTGGGTTCCATCACGCCTCCTTGGGGGTGGAGAGGTTGCGGATGCCGTTTATTATGGGAGTCAGGGCAGCGATGGAGGCAAAGAGGAAACATGCGGCCACCAGGGTCCACCACGGTTCCAGGGGAACGCCCAGCACCTGCGTAACCTCATTGTTCTCCCCCATGTACTCCGCCGCCTTCCATACCTCCCAGGCGATGCCCATAAAGATGCAGGCAGTGAGTATATTGGCCAGTACCGCCAGGATGCTTCCAACTTTTTTACCCACCACGAGTACGATGAATTCCACGGCAATATTGCCTTCTTTCATCAGCAGTACCGGCATGGTCAGGCCCACGCACACCGCGATGAACAGCGAGAGCAAATCGCGTACGCCCGTGATGGGCGCGTTGAAGCAATAGCGCATGATGACATCCGCCGCGATGGAACAGGAAAGCACCACCAAACCGGTTATGCCGATGATGGCAAGCATCCAGGCAATTCTGGTGACTGTTCGGATAAAAAGTTCAAGCGCACGCATTCGGAATCCTTTCCTGTAGAGGAAACACTGATTAATTCGGGGCTTCGCCCCGAACCCCGCTGGGGGGAATAAGAAAGGGGCATGTTCGCCCAGGCGCAGCCTTATCCTTGCGCTATCCGTTAGGGTGCCTTGCCGCCTAAGGGATAGCGCAAGGGGGCAAAAGGGGCATGTTTGCCCAGGCGTTGCTTTACCTCTGCCATCCCTCTGCACAACGGCAAGGCACCCTCAAGAGAATAAATCAGCGTTTCCCTAAATCTTATTGGTTTTGATGTATTCGCGGGCCTTGGTCACTTCCTCGATATACATTTCATAAACCGGCGGGAAGCGCTTGTCGGTTTTGAGCCATCCCTGCACTGCCGAATCCAGGGCTTTTTTCCATTCCGCAGCCAGGGTTTCGTCCAGATCGATGTTGGTGGAGCGGGGGTCGGCGCGCTCGCGTTTTTCCACGCCGGCGTTAAAATCATCCCATTCCTTGGAATAGGTGATGCCAAGTTCCAGGCCGCTGTGCTTGAGCAGAATGTCCTTGGCCGCTGCCGGCAGTTTGTCGAAGGAGCGTTTGCTGATGACAATGGGGAAGAGGTTGGTGCCGAAGGGAATATAGGTGTGGCACTTAGCCACATCCACCACGCGGAAGGTCTCCATGCCCTGCCATTCTCCCACCGTACCCTGCATGACGTTGCGGCTGATGTTTTCCGCGACTTTGGAGATGCTTTCGGCCACCGGGGTGCCGCCTGCCGCCAGGATTAGGTCCTGCTGCATCTTGCCGGCGGTGCGGATTTTCAGCCCGGCCATATCCTTGGGGCTGCGCACAGGTTTGATGGTGTGCAGAAAGTACTGGGCCTGGGCGTTCATGCTCAGGGGAATAATGTCGCGCCAGCCGCTGAACGCGTTTTTCAAGTACATGTTGTGTACGGCAATGGTGGCTTCCAGCATGTTGTAGGCCACAAAGGGCACATTGGTCACTGTGGCTTCGGGGAACCGCCCCGGCGTGTAGGGTACGCTGGCCCCCAGGGTGATGTCGGCCACGCCGTCGATGATCATCTTGAGCTGCTGGGTGGGGTCGGGGCCAAGCTGTCCGTTGGGGTAGAAGTCGATTTTAAGCACCCCTTCCCCGGCCTGGTTGATTTTGTTGATCCAAGGGATGAGTACCTTGACCGGGGAAAAAGCCTGCGCCGGTTCATAGGTGCCGAACTTCAGCACTGTGGGCGCGGCTTGGGCCCTGCGCAGCACTGCGGGAAAACCGATGGACGCCGCAGCCAAACCGCCGACGGCAATGCCTTTGAGAAATTTACGCCTGGTGTAAGTAGTCATGGGAACCTCCGTAGCAAAGGAATGGTTTGATGCAGTTTTGCCATAAATTCCATAAACAGCAACCCCCATCGCCTGCTTGTGGGCGCGGGCGAAAGACGGTCAAAAAACCTCGCATCCCGGCAGGCCGCAGGATATGAGATGGTCACTGGGAAAATTTGTGATGATTTCACAGCCGTTTTTGGTAACCACCACCTCCTCTTCAATGCGGGCCGCGCCGGAGCCGTCAGCCGAACCGCACCATGTTTCCACGGCAAAGACCATGCCTTCCTTGAGTTCCGTGGGATAGTCGAAGTTGAAGCGGCGGGACAGGATGGGCCTCTCCCATAGGGAAAGGCCGATGCCGTGCCCGTACTGCAAAAGGTAGGCTTCATGTTCGTCTTTTAGGCCAAAGGCTTCAGGCGCCGGCCAGGCGGCGGCCACATCGGCCGTGCTGGCCCCGGGTTTGATGCGGTCAATGGAGTCCGAGAGCCAGCGTGAAGCTTTTTCGTACGCCTCCATCTGGTATTTGTTTGGTTTGCCGCAGATGAAAGTTCGGTAATAACAGGTGCGGTAGCCGTTAAAGGAGTGCATGATGTCCAGAAAAACCATGTCGCCCGGCTGAATGATGCGGTCCGCAAAAGTGTGGGAGTGGGGCATGCCCCGTGGTCCGGAATTGGCGTTTACCGCCTCTACCCATTCGGAACCCAGACGGTACAGGGAGTCGTTGGCAACGGCCACCAGCTCGTTTTCACGGCGTCCGGGCCGTATGGCCCGGACTATGTCCGTATAGGCGGCGTCCACCATGGCGGCGGCCTGCTTAAGCAAATCTATTTCATCCGGGGTTTTGATCTCCCTGGCGTCCAGCAGGGCCTGCATGCCGTCCCTGACCTTGATGCCTTCATCCTGGAGCGCCTGCAGCATGGACATTTCCATAAGATCCACGCCCAGCGGCTCGTTGTCGCAACCCATGCCGGCGAGGGTTTCTTTTATTTGGCGCGCGAAGGTCTTCTGCACCTCCATGGAGGGAGGCAGCGCGCCGCACATGTTGGAGATGGGCGGAGAAAGGCGGTCTTCCAGCCAGGGGCAGGTGAGGCGTTTGGCCGGCACGGCCGGGTCAAAGAGCCAGGGTTTACCTTTGGCCGGGCACAGGGCGTAACGGTTCATCTTGTCGCGGCACCACTGGCCGATATGGGTGCCCGTCACATAGCGGATATTGTCGAAGTTGAAGACCAGCACAGCGCCCAGGCCGTGGGCGCGCAGGGCTTCCTGCGCCCTGGCGATGCGCTCGCGGATAAGGCGCCGGAAATCAACCCCGGCTTCCCAGTCTTTGTCCATAGTTCCGAAACGGGCTGTGGCATGGGGGTGGTTGTAGAGCATGGGGAATCTCCTTTACACCAGCATCCTGATGGGATTTTCCAACAGTTCTTTAAGATATTTGATAAAATTGGCGGCCAGTAGCCCGTCAATAAGGCGGTGGTCCGCGCTGAGCCTGATACCCATGACGGGCCGGACGGCAATGGCGTCTTCCCCGTCCGCGCCGCTTATGACCACCGCCTTTTTGCGTACGGCGCTGACGGCCAGGATGGCGGCTTCCGGCGGGTTGATGATGGCGGTAAAGTCTTCAAGGCCGAAAGGACCCAGGTTGGATATGGTGAAGGTGCCGCCGGAATACTCCTCAGGCAGAAGGCGGCCCGCCCTGGCCCGCTCCACCAGATCGCGGGTCTCCGCAGCAATGTTTTCAAGGCTTTTTTCCTGCGCGTCCTTCACCACCGGCACAACCAGCCCGTTGTTTCCGGCCACGGCCAGGCCGATGTTGATGCCGGCGTAGGCAACAATCCGATCTCCTTCCAGGGAGACGTTGATTTCAGGATAGCGGCGCAAGGCTTTGCAGACGGCCAGGATCAGCAGATCGGAAAAGCCCGCCCTGACTCCACCCTCCAGGAGTTGTGCGCGAAAGGCGTTCAGGCGCGCAACATCCACACTGTCGGCAAAGTAGGCGTGCGGGGCGGAAAACTTGCTGTCCGCCAGACGCTCGCCGATGATCCGGCGTATGCCGCTGTAAGGCTGGACGGAATATATCTTTTTTGTCTCCGCATGGGGGGCTGGAGCCGCAGCCCGCACGTCGGCCTGCATTACCTTTCCCCCAATGCCCGTACCATGAACCGAAGCCAAATCAACCCCTGCCTGGGCGGCGGTTTTGCGCGCCAAGGGAGAGGCTTTGATGTCCCTGGCCGTGATGCCCCCTTGGAAGCCGGTGCCCTGCACAGAGGCCAGGGAGGGCAAGTAAAGACCTTCTTCTTGCGCCATTTTTCTGGCTTTGGGGGTCAGGCGCAGAGCCGTAGATACGGGTACGCCCTGACCGGACGGGGCCGCTCCGCCGGGATTTTTTGACGGCGCATCCGCTTGGGCAGTGGCGGACGCAGGCGCACCGGCCGCAGCCAAGGCGGCGTCTGGGTCTTCCCCCGCCTGCCCCAGCACGGCGACGGGGGTAAAGACCGGGGCGCGCTCCCATTCCTGCAGCATAATCTTCAAGAGTACCCCATCCACAGTGGACTCCACCGGCATGGTGGTTTTGTCGGTATGGATATCAAAGAGGGTGTCGCCTTTGACCACCCGCTCCCCGACCTTTTTGTGCCATTTGACCAGCTGCCCTTCGTCCATATTGAAGCCCAGCTTGGGCATGATGACAATATGAGCCATACGCGCCTCCATCCTCCGCCGGGGGTTACGCGGTTCCGCCGGGCCGGACCATCTCCCTGATTTTTGCCGCAATGGATTTTTCATCGGGAATCAGGGGGAACTCCAGGGCCGGGCTGAAGGGCATGGGGACATCCGCCGTGCCCAGGCGTTCAATGGGGGCATCCAGATCATAGAAAACTTCCGGCATGATGCGCAAGGCGATTTCGCCGCTGATGCCAAAGCCGGTATGCCCTTCATCCACTATGAGAAGTCTGCCGGTTTTCTTGACGGAATGGATGATGCTGTTCGTATCCAGCGGCACGATGGTACGCAGGTCGATGAGCTCCACTGAAATACCTTCCGCCTCCAGAGAGGCGGCGGCCTTTTCCGCCTTGTTCACCATCATGGAGAGCGCCGCCACGGTGATGTCCCCGCCCTCTCTTACCATACGGGCCTTGCCGAAAGGAATGGGCGCGCCTTCGTCTTTGTCCGGAACATCGTTGAATTTGACGGTGTAGAGCATCTTGTGTTCAAAAAAAATGACCGGGTTATTGTCGCGTATGGCGGTCTTGAGCAAGCCTTTGGCCTCTCCGGCGGTGGCGGGCAGAACCACCTTAAGGCCGGGACAGTGGGCCATCCAGGCGTGCGGACTCTGGGAATGCTGGGCTGCGGAGGAACGCCCCCCGCCCAGGGGCATACGGACGACCAGGGGCACGCACGCCTGCCCGCCGGACATATATGAAATTTTAGCGGCCTGGTTGCAAATCTGATCCATGGCCACTGTCAGAAAATCCGCAAACATGAGTTCCACCACCGGCCGGCAGCCGGCAATGGCCGCTCCCACGCCCAAACCCACAATACCTGCCTCGGAAATGGGGGAGTCCTTGCAGCGCAGGTCGCCGTATTTTTCCAAAAGACCCACGGTGCATTTGAAATTGCCGCCTATAACCCCCACATCCTCTCCAATGACAAATATGGTTCCATCCCTGGCCATTTCCTCGTCCAGGGCTTCTTGTATCGCCTCTCTGTACATGATTTCGCGCATTGCGCATATCCTCCGGCGTCAGTTCTTGGGGGCTGCCGCCTTGAAAGCATTTTAAATTTGGGGCTATCGCCCCAAACCCCATCCGGGGGGAATCATTCCCCCCGGACCCCCTCTACATTGAGTCAAAGTTTAGGGTGCCGAGCAGGGTGCCTTAAAGTTAATATGCTCCAAACCCGCCATTCGTGGGGGAATGATTCCCCCACGAAACACCGCGTTCTTTTTTCAGCCGTCTTGCGGCTGAAAAAACGTGTGGGCGCGGCGCTTTAGTCCGCGAAGACATCGGTATAAGCTTCCGCAGCATCGGCGTAAGCGCTTTTTTCCGCAAAGGAGCAGGCTGCCGCGATCTCTTCATCCACGCTGTCGCGGATGGTTTTGATTTTCAGAGCGGTAAGCAGACCGGCTTTTTCCAGCCTGTCCAGAGGGTCTCTGGCTTTCCATTCCGCTACCTCGCTTTCCGGACGGTACACGCCAGGGTCGCCGACATGGTGCCCCTGATGGCGATAGGTCAAACACTCCACCAGGCTCGGCCCCTTGCCCTCGCGGGCGCGGGCCACAGCCAAGCCTACCTCTTTGTACACGGCGAAGACATCATTGCCGTCGATGGTGCTGCCAGGGATGCCGTAGCCCTCGGCTCTTTTGGAGAGCCGAGGTTCTTTGGTGACTTTGCGTATATCCACAGAAATGCCGTACAGGTTGTTTTCTATTACAAACACCACAGGCAGATCCCAGGCTGCGGCCATGTTGAGGCTTTCGTGGAAGACACCTTCGTTGGCGGCGGAATCGCCGAAAAAGGAAAGGGTTACGGACTCATTTTGCAGCAGTCTGGAGGCATACGCCGCGCCCACGGCAATGGGTATGCCGCCGCCCACAATACCGTTGGCACCCAAAATGCCTTTGTCCAGGGCCATGATGTGCATGGAGCCGCCCTTGCCTTTGGAATAGCCCGTGCCCTTGCCGAGAATCTCCGCCATCATGCGCTTGAGATCCGCCCCGCTGGCGACCAGATGCCCGTGTCCCCGATGCGTGCTGGCAATGTAGTCGGAATCCTTTAAGGCTCCGCAGGCTCCGGCGGCCACGGCCTCCTGCCCCAGGTACAGATGGGCAAGCCCAGGCATCAGCCCGCGCTTGTAAAACTCAAAGACTTCTTCCTCGAAACGCCTGGTGCGGTACATGACCGTATAGAATTTTCCGGCCAGATCCCTGTTTTCATCCAGACGCATGGTTTCCTCCAGGGGCGTTTTGTCTTTGAAAGGCCGCCCGCCCTAAGCGTACATGTCGTACGCAAGGGGGGATTTCCGGCGGGGAAAGGGCGCGCGGACATCCAGGCGGGGGTTCACGGGCGGAGGCCCGCAATCTGTTCCTCCATGCAAAAGGCGTTCCCTTTTTCCGCCTGCAGTGAGCCGCCATGTGGCAGTCATTACCTTGCTTTTGTTTGCGCGGTCGCAGAAGTTTCTTGACTGACTATGCGGCGGGGTAAATCAGCGCCGGATTTGTTTCCCATGCCCGTGCGCACATGCGCGGTTCTGGTGGACATGTGCCACTTGGCACAGTATGCTGGCACAAACAAAGGAAGGGTTATGTATTCCGACGAGACGCGCATGAAGATACGCGAGGCCAGGGAACAATTCCGCCGGGGCCTGTCTGTGGACGAGAGCTGTGTACGCCGTGAGATTCTGGAATCCTGGCGGCGTTCCCGCGCCTATGGCCTGGACTTTGACAAGGGCGACAAGCGCCTTATACCGCCGGAGGAGCTGCGCGGGAGAATTGAGGAGCGGCGCGTCCTTTACGACCTCGCGGTGCCGGTTATGGAGCAGCTTTACGACTTCACCACCGGCTCAGGCTTTCTTTCCTCCTTGAGCGACGAGGAGGGCTACCTGCTTAAGACCATAGGAGATGAAGAGATCATGGCCGCAGCCCTCCGTAACAAGTTTCAAGAGGGCTGCAACCGCAACGAACGCCGCCTGGGCACCAACGGCATTGGCACGGCCCTGGTTACGGGCAGGCCGATTCAGGTCTTTGCGGAAGAACACTATTATGAACTGCACCAACAATGGGTATGCTCCGGCGCGCCCATTTCCGATCACGAAGGGCGCACGGTGGGGGTGTTCTGTCTCACCGGTCTGTGCGGGCAAGTTTCTTTTCACACCCTTGGCTTGGCGGTTTCCGTGGCCAATTCCATCAGCCAGCAGTTGGTCATGCGCAAGGCTTACGACGAAATCGCCCGCATCCAGCATCAGACGAAGGCCATTATCGAAAGCGTACCTTCGGGTATTCTGCTGCTCAATCAGGCCCTTAAGGTCATTCAGATGAACAGCCAGGCCGCCGCCCTGCTCATGCTGCCGGAAACGCGCATTCTTGGCAGGAGACTCCACGAGATTATCGGCGGGCACCCTCTGGATGCCGGAACCCTGTATGAAGCGCTCAATGACAGAAGTATCGCCATTGAGCGGCACGGGCAGGTTCTGCGCCTGATGTTTTCTTTGAACCGCGCGGATGCGGAAAATATTGTGCTTACCTTTGCCCGTACGGAATCCCTGCACAAAAAGGTACACCACATCATCGGCTCAGAGGCGCGTTTCACCTTTGATGACATTGTGGGACAAAGCCCGGCCCTGCGCAATGCCGTTTCCCTGGCGCGTATCGCCGCAGGCAACGAATCCACGGTGTTGCTGACCGGGGAGAGCGGCACGGGCAAGGAACTCTTCGCTCACTCCATCCATAATGCCGGCCCGCGTGAAAAAGGCCCCTTCATTGCCATCAACTGCGCCGCCCTGCCCAAAAGCTTGGTGGAAAGCGAACTCTTCGGCTATGAAAGCGGCTCCTTCACCGGCGCAAGGCGCGAAGGTGCCGCCGGAAAGTTTGAGCTGGCCAACGGGGGAACCATCTTTTTGGATGAAATCGGCGACATGCCCCTGGATGTGCAGGCCAGCCTGCTCCGTGTGCTGCAGAACCGCGAAGTCACTCGCCTGGGCGGCAGCCGGGCCGTCAAGGTAGATGTGCGCATTATTGCCGCTACCAACAGAAACCTGGCCGCCGCCGTGGAGAATGGCGCCTTTCGTGATGACCTGTATTACCGCTTGAATGTGTTCGGCATACATATACCCCCCCTGCGCGAGAGGGCGGGCGATATCCGCCTTCTGGCCGATCACTTCCTGCGCAAGTATGCCAGATTTTCCGCCCGGCCCGCGCAAGGCTTCAGCGAGGACGCTTATCTTGCTCTGGAAGAACACGTCTGGCGGGGTAATACCAGGGAGCTGGAGAATGCCGTTGAACGGGTCAGCTATATGGCGCGTACGCCGATCATTTCCAGGGAATGCCTGCATTTTTACCGCCCGTCCCCCATTCCTGCCGGGCATGTGAGAGGGCGCAGCCCGGAGGATCCGCCGGTACGGGCAGCCGGCGGCGTGAAAGACAGCGCCGAAGCCGTGGAGCGCGCCTTGGCCGCCACCCGCGGCAATGTGCGCCGCGCCGCCGGCCTTTTGGGCGTGAGCCGCCGTACTCTGTACAGGAGGATTGCGCGCTACGGCTTTGACCCCGCGTCGTTACGCCGCAGGGTATAGATTGTTGGCATACCGTTTGCACTCGTCCGTACATGGGGGCGGGGCCGGGTACTCGGCTTTGATGCCCTCTCTGCGCTCGTCCGTTCACGCGGCGGGGACTGAACCCGATCATTCAAGGAAGGTATGCCATGAAATTGCTGACACTGAAACCGGAGATGCACCTGTATGATACATGCAAGGAATTTCATGCGGAGATCGGGTTCAGGGATACAGACCTGATCATCACCAACAGGTATATTTTTGAGCCGTATTTTTCCGGCCTGCCCTGTAAAGCCAGGATAATCTGGAGTGAAGACTACGGTTCCGGGGAGCCTTCCGATGAAATGGTCGAAAAGATGTTACCCGATACACAGGGCCCATTCCGGAGGGTGATTGCCATCGGCGGGGGGGCCATCATTGATATTGCCAAATTGTTTGCCCTGCGGCGGGTATCCCCGGTGCAGGACCTTTTCGACCGCAAGCTGGAGATTGTCAGGAATAAGGAGCTGATTGTCGCGCCCACCACCTGCGGCACAGGGAGTGAAGTTACCAATATCTCCATTCTGGAAATGAAAAGCCGCCGTACCAAGCTGGGTCTGGCAGCGGACGAACTTTACGCGGATCGTGCGGCACTCGTCCCCGAACTGCTTTCCGGCCTGCCGTTCAAATTTTTCGCCACCAGTTCCGTGGATGCCCTGATCCATGCCTTTGAAGCCTCTCTTTCTCCCAAGGCTACCCCTTACACTTCGCTTTTCGGGCATAAAGCCATAGAGATTATTCTCAAAGGCTACAGGGATATCGCCAATAAGGGAGAAAAAGCCCGCCTGCCCCTGTTGAGGGATTTTCTCATCGCCAGCAACTATGCCGGGGTAGCTTTCGGTTCTGCCGGCTGCGCGGCGGTACATGCCATGAGTTACCCCTTGAGCGCCGCCTACCATGTGCCTCATGGCGAAGCCAATTACGCCATATTTATGGGGGTATTCAAAACATACCAGCGTAAAAATCCGCATGGCGGCATCAGGGCGTTCAATGCCTTTCTGGCTGGAATTCTTGAATGCGCTCCTGACACCGTCTATGAAGAGTTGGAAAAATTGCTTGCGGCGGTAATCCCCTTGAAAGCTTTGCGGGAGTATCAGTTAACCCGGCGGGATCTTTCTGATTTTACTCGCAGCGTCATGGAGCGGCAGGGCCGGCTTATGGCCAACAACTACACGGAATTGGATGAAAAAACCGTTCTGGGCATTTATGAGTCCTTATATTAGGGAAACACTGATTAATTCGGGGCTCCGCCCTGAACCCCGCTGGGGGGAATAAGAAAGGGGCATGTTCGCCCATGCGTTGCTTTACCTCTGCCATCCCTCTGCACAACGGCAAGGCACCCTCAAGAGAATAAATCAGCGTTTCCTTAGGTGTTTAGTCCCACATTGCGCAGAGGCATCCACAGGGAGCTGTATTTTTTCCCGAACGGCGTTCCCTCATGGGCGGCCACAGCCACGGCCATGACCCAGATGAACAGCGCGGAAATCACGGCCAGCGCCACCAGATTGAAGGCGCTGAACATTTCCAGCATGAGTTCCGCTGCCTGAGGGCCGCCAAGCCCTTCGCCCCAGGTATCCCACCCCTGTCCGAGCAGGGCGTCCAGGAATTGCTTACCGGCGTCGGTTTGCAGAAGCAATGCGGTAGTGAAGCCCTTCAGGGCTTCACGTCTTGCGCCCCGCCGGGGTTTGCGTCCCCGGCCAAGCTTCCGCCCGGAAGGAAACCACGCCCTTCAGGGCGGGGCCTTGCTATATCCGGCCTGAAGGCCGGGGTCTCAGACCACAAAGGAATAGAAGATGATTTCCAATATTGCGGGAATTTCAGCGGCCATAGCGTTTTCTCCGGTTACGTTTCACTTGACATGGTGCCCGTTTGAGCTACAATCCATACATGCAAGGAGGGTTCTCATGCCCGCAAACGATTATGTCCGCGCCAGGATTGATCCCGCGATTAAAAATGAAGCCGCCTGTGTGCTGTCCACTCTTGGGCTGACCGTTTCCGATGCCTGCCGTATGATGCTGACGAAAATAGCTAGGGAAAAACGACTGCCTTTCGGTACAGAAGAGCCGAACGAGGAATCGCTGGCCGCAATCAGGGAAATCGAAGAAGGCAAAGGAGTGCGGTTTCATTCCGCCGAAGCGCTGTTTGAGGATTTGGGGATATAGCGTATGCGCAATCCTGTCCGCTCCAGCCACTTTAAGCGGGATGTAAAAAAAGCGGAGCAACGCGGCAAGCACATGAATAAACTGCGTGTCGTGCTTGCTCTGTTGATTCAGGAACAGCCTTTGCCCCAGGCATACCAGGACCATCCGCTGAAAGGCCTCTGGAAAGGACATCGTGGAGCGCACATTGAACCGGATTGGATTTTGGTTTACCGCATTGACGGCCAAGACCTGCATTTGACCCGTACCGGCACTCATGCCGACATATTTTCTATCTGATTGTGTCATAACCGCGCCTCTTATTGCTACGCACCGACCATGCGCGTGCAGGGATCGCGCATGGCTTTGCCGTCCGCGCCTTCCATGCGCGTCAGGTAGTCCAGTGAGGCCAGGAAGGTCAGGCGACCCAGAAATTCGTTGTTTTTTCGCATGAATTCGAGTTGGAGAGCCTGCGTCAGCACTATTTCGCGCAAACAGCCCGGCTTCTGTGGCTGACGTGACCTGAGCGAACCAATTGGGGTTTGCCGGCCGCATCTGCGTGAGCAGCTTGAACAGACCGGCACCAAGGGAGCTTGCCCCGCACAAACCGGCAGGTCGGGTCGCTTTGCCGTATATGTCCTCAAATATGGTGGTTATTCGCGCCTCTCAAGCATGCCCGCCTGGTAGCGCGGTAAAATTTCCGCCGGCGGGCCGTAATCCAGTACCCGGCCTTTTTCCAGCCAGACCAGAGTGTCGCAGTGTTCCACCGTGGTCAGACGGTGGGCGATGATGATGCTGGTCGTTGTTTGCGGCAGATTTCTGATGGTTTCCGCGATGATGTTTTCGCAGGCCTGATCCAGGGCGGAAGTCGCCTCGTCAAAAATAATGATGTCGGGCCGGGTGAACAGCGCCCGGGCAATGACCACCCGCTGCGCCTGTCCGCCGGAAAGACCGCCTCCGCCGCTGCCCAGGGCGCGGTCCAGGTCAAAATCCAGCGCCGCCTGCCGGCAGGCCTGTTCCGCGTCCCGCCGGTCGTAGCTTTCACCCCAACGGCTGAAGGCCACGTTATCCGCCACAGTGCCCGGCAGGAGCAGAGGATTTTGAGGGACAAAGCCGACCAGCCGCGTATAGGCGGCCCGGGCGGCGGGAGAGAGTTCGCGCCCGTCCACCGAGCAATCTCACTTTGAGATTGCTCGGCGGAGGATAAGGCGCAGCCCTGCCTCCCTGCGGGAGACAGGGCGGGTTCCGTAAACGGCAAAACCGCGCCGGCCCTTGCGGGGAGCGCGTCAGACGGCGTTGTTAATGTGTGTGTGTGTGTGTGTGTGTGTGTGTGTGTGTGTAGCAAAAAGCCGGCCAAAACTACTGGTTTGGCCCGCGCTTCTCAAAATTTTTGCTGCCAGCTTAATCACACGCTCACCTCAACCTGAATACATAAACCAAAATTTAGATATTTGGCAAGAAAAAAATAGGGACGCCTTTGTTTTCTAGGGATAGGCGCGGTTCATCCCTCAAGCAGAATTTTTTCCACTGCGCGTATATGCGCGTCAGGCGTGGAGGCACCTGCGGTCAAGCCCACCGGCTGTAAGTCTTTTAATCGCCGCAGGGGCAGATCTGTTGAGCTTTCGCAATGTACGGTAAAAATGCCCAACTGGCGTGAAATGTCCGCCAATCTGCGCGTATTGCCGCTGTTAAGGCCGCCGACAATAACCATGCTGCGCGTTTTGCGGGTCAGCTCCAGCACATCGTTCTGGCGGTCCATGGTGGCATCGCATATGGTGTTCAGTACGGACGGCGGGCGGTGCAAAAAATGTTTCAGATAATCCAGCACATCCGCAAAGGCGTTTTTGTCCTGGGTGGTTTGGGCGGCCGCAAAACAGGGCTGGTCCGGGCGCAGGGGCAGGGCGCGGAGATCATCAAGGTTGCTGAAGACCAGGGCGTCATCCCCGGCATAGCTTAAAAGCCCGCGCACCTCCGGGTGGTCTTTTTCTCCAAAAAGCAGCAGCTTGCCCAGGCCTGCGGCCTGGGCTTTTTTTATCCCCATCTGGGCGGCCTTTACCTTGGGACAGGTGGCGTCAACCACATTCAGCCCGTGCCGCCGCAAATCTTCTTCCAAGGCGCGGGGCAGCCCGTGCGCCCGGATGACCACAGTGGAACCGGCCGCAGCCAGACGGTGATCTTCCAGGCACTGGGCACCTTTGGCTTCATATTCCCGCACTACGCGGGGGTTATGGATAATCGGCCCCAGGGTGTATAAATTTTTACCCTTTGTGCGTTCCAAGGCCTTGTCCAGCTTGTTTACGGCCAGACTGACGCCCATGCAGAATCCTGCTGTGGGGGCTTTAATGACCAGCATGTTTTGTTTATTCCTTGAAGTATTCTTCCATCAGGTTGTAAAAAACATCCCAGTCGGCGCAAAGACTCAGGCAGCGGCGAAATTCCTTGCTGCCGGGCATATCCCTGGTGTAGAGCAGAACAGCCCCGCGCAGGCGCGGCAAAAGAAAGAGAGGATTTTTCCTCTCCTCGGATCCGGTGGCGGCCAAGTCTTGCATCAGGGAGGCGTGGCGCAGAATCAGGGTTTTCAGTGCGCGCGTTTTTTCCGCCGGGGCCGGGGAGGCGGCCGGTGGCATACCTTGGCGCGCTTTAAGATAATCCCTGAATATGGCCGGGTTCCGCAATGCGCCACGGGCGAACATCAAGCCGTCAGCTCCGCTTTGGCGCAGGCAGAGCAGGGCGTCTTCCGGCGTGAACAGGTCGCCTCCGGCAATGACCGGGATACGCAGGCGGTCTTTCAGCGCGGCTATGGCCGTCCAGTCCGCCCGCCCGCTGAAGCTTTGCGCGGCATGGCGCGGGTGCAGGGTGATCCAGGCGGCACCGGCTTTTTCCAGCTCTCGGCCCAGTTCAAGATAATTTTCTTCCGTCCTGTTCCAACCCAGGCGCAGCTTGCAGCCCACAGGTAAGGGAAAGGCCGCTTCAAGCATGGCCGCAGCCGCCCGGACGGCCTGCTCCGGCTTTCTGGCCAGGGCCGCCCCTGCTCCGGCCTTGAGTACTTTGGGGGCGGGGCAGCCCAGGTTGAGATCGAAAAAACGGTACCCCCAAGAGCGGAGCAGTTTTATTGCTTCCGCCAGAAAGAACGGTTCATCGCCGAAAAGCTGCGCCACCAGGGGAGCATCCTGAGGCATGGTGCGCAAAAGCCTTTTGGTGGCGGAGGTCTTTGCTCCTCCTCTTTCGCCATACACCAGCCCCTTGGCGCTGATCATTTCGGTGCAGGCCACAACCGCCCCCTGTTCGCGGCAGAGCAGGCGAAAGGGCAGGTCCGTATGCCCGGCCAGAGGGGCCAGCCAGGGAAGATCCGGCCCTATGGGCGGCAGGGCGGCGGGGGGGTTATTCAAAAATCACCACTGCAACGGCGTTATCTCGGCTGTGGGTCAGGCTGAGCAGGCAGCGCTTTGCTCCCACCTCCGCAAAACGCCTCAGAGCCGCGCCGTATAAAAGCAGTTCAGGCAGTCCCGTGGCTGTCTTGCGCACACAAAAGCTTTGAAAGTTGATTTCTCCGGTAAAACCTGTGCCCAGCGCTTTGACCGCCGCCTCCTTGGCGGCGAAGCGCGAGGCCAGAAAGGCCGCCGGGGCCTTAGGCAGGGCCTCCAGTTCCAAGGGGTGCAGAATGCGGCGGGCGAAGCGCGGCCCGAAGCGCTCATGCAGCCTTTGCATACGGGATATTTCCGCCAGGTCCAGGCCGAGTCCCAGGATCATATGTTTTTGTGTCCTTTTGGATTTGGAGCTATAGCTCCAAAGCCCATCCGGGGGAATGATTTACCCGGACCCCTTCACCGGTGATGGGCTTTTTCAAGTTTGTCCGCTGAAGATGGCAATCAGTTCCCGGTTAGGAAGCCCGCCGGGATTTTGCCGCGCAGGGGCAGGGCGGGCGGGCTTTGCCGGCGCTTGAATTCAGCGGCGCGAATCATGTTCAGCACCTGACGCACGGTTTCCCGGTCATGTCCGGCCCGGACAAGCGCGGCTTCGTCCAGGCCCTGTTCCTGGTGGTCGTAAAGAAGGGCGTCCAGTACCGGATAGGGGGGCAGGGCGTCTTCGTCCTTTTGCCCTGGATAAAGCTCTGCCGAAGGGGGCCGGGTAAGAATTACTGCTGGTATATAGTCCCGGCCTTTGCGCGCATTCAGGCGGCGGCAGACGGCATAGACCTCGCGCTTGTACAGGTCGCCGATCACGGCCAGGGCACCGCAGCTGTCGCCGTAAAGGGTACAGTAGCCCACGGAACCTTCGGATCTGTTGCCCGTGTTCAGCACCAGACAGCCGAATTTGTTGGAAACGGCCATGAGCAGCGTGCCGCGTATGCGCGCCTGCAGGTTGTCTTCGGCCACATTGGGGGGCAGATCGGCAAAGATTGGGGCCAGAACCGCGCCAAAGGACTCCATGATGGGAGTGATGGGCAGGGTAATGGTGCGCAGTCCCAATTCTTTGGCCAGTCCGGCGGCGGCGTCCAGGCTTTCCCTGCTGGTGTGCGGCGAGGGCATGAGCGCTCCGCGCACATGTTCCGGTCCCAGTGCCTCCGCCGCCGCCGCCGCCACTAAAGCGGAATCCACCCCTCCGGAAATGCCGATTACGGCCGTGCCGTTGCCATGCGTGCGGACAAATTCACGCACGCCCTCAGTCATGGCCTGCCATATGGCGTCTTCCACCTCGTAGTCAGTTGGTTTTTGTCTGTCGTGTTTCATGGGCTGTGTCCGTGGCTGGAAGGTTCAGGCTGAGGCCGAAAGTATAGAATTATTTTCACATGGAAGCAAGTTATGCCTTTCAGGAGCCATCCTGTTGATGAACTTAAGGCAATTTCATTTTGAAATTGCCTCAAAAATATTGAGGGGGTTTGGGGGAAATCATTTCCCCCAAATGGGGTTTGGGGCGATAGCCCCAACAAAAGATATGGATCTCAAAGTTGAATACTATGGGGGCGTCCCAAACCGCGTTTTGGGCGTATTAATCGGCGGAACCAGGTTATATTTCAACATTTTCAAAGTATGCACCGCCCTAAAAATAAGTTTTCCCGGCAGAGAATTTTTGTTATAAACGACAAAATCGCTCAAGGAGTTGAATGTGCGCGTACTGATTATCGGATCCGGCGGGCGGGAACATGCTTTGGCCTGGAAACTGGAGCAAAGTCCACAGGTAAAGAAACTGCATCTGGCCCCGGGCAATGGAGGTGAGGGCGCATGGTCCAATGTCCCCATTGAAGCGGACGACATTGAAGGCTTAGTACGCTACGCTGTGGATAAGGGCATTGATCTTGTGGTTCCCGGAGGCGAAACGCCGTTGGTCATGGGCATTGCGGATGCCTGCCGGGAGAGCGGGCTGCTTTGCTTCGGGCCGGACAGTTACGCGGCTCGGCTTGAGGGTTCCAAGCTTTTTGCCAAAGAGGTTATGGCCGAGGCCGGCATACTCACCGGCGCCTGTCTGCCGGTGCAGAATTTTGACTCCGCTCTGGCCGCGCTGGAAAATTTTCCCAAGGCTGTGGTCATCAAAGCCGATGGTCTGGCGGCAGGCAAAGGTGTGGTTATAGTCCAAAATCAGGAGGAGGCCAAAGAAGTCCTGGATGGCATGTTCAACCGCAAGACCGTGGGTGAAGCAGCCCATACCGTTCTACTGGAAGAATTTTTGGAAGGGGAGGAGGTCTCTCTGTTGGCTTTCTGTGATGGGGACAAGGCCGTGCCTTTGCCCTCAGCCCAGGATCACAAGCGCGCCTTTGACCATGACGCCGGCCCCAATACCGGGGGCATGGGCGCATACAGCCCCGCCCCCATGCTGCCGGACGGCGCGGCGCGTAAGATGTGCGGCCAGGTGATTTCGCCGGTGCTGCGTGTACTCAAATCCAGGGGGCATCCCTTCAAGGGGGTGCTTTACGCCGGACTGATCCTGACCGAACGCGGCCCCATGGTGCTGGAATATAATGTGCGCTTCGGCGACCCTGAGTGCCAGCCCCTGCTCATGCGTTTGCAGGGGGATCTGCTGGAAATAATGCTGGCCTGCGTGGAAGGACGTCTGGAACAGGTTAAAATGGATTTCAGCCCGCAGCATGCCGTGTGCGTGGTACTTGCCGCCCAGGGCTACCCCGGTTCTTATCCCAAAAAATTGCCCATTTCCGGATTGGCCGAGGCCGAGGCCACGGAGCCTGAGCGCATCAAGGTCTTTCACGCCGGGACCGTGCGCGAGAGGGGGCGGCTGCTTTCCAACGGCGGCAGGGTGCTTGGGGTAAGCTGCTTGGGTGAAGACTTACTCCAGGCGCGCACGCTGGCCTATGCTGCTATGGATAAAATCCACATGCCCCAGTCTTTTTTTCGGCGCGACATCGCTGATAAAGGCTTGCAATTCAAAGGGCGTTGAGCCCCCGTCAGATCAACGGAAGGACTCCCATGCCCGCATATGGTGAACTTGTCATTTTGCTTTCGCCCAAAGGACGAAAATACCTGCGCCGTTTGGAACCGGGAGTGGATATCCATGGCGAGGGGGGCGTGCTGGCGGCGGCGGATATTGCGGCCGCTGACTTTGGCGGTGAGGTGCTTACCCACCTGGGTGCGCCCTTTCGTCTTTTGCGTCCCGGCCTGTATGACCTGGTGCGCGGAGTGCGCCGTCAGACCCAGGTACTCTACCCCAAAGACATCGGTTATATTTGCCTGCGCCTGGGCGTGGGCCGGGGCAGCCGGATCATTGAGGCCGGTTCCGGTTCCGGCGCTTTGACCCTGGCCCTTTCCTGGTTCAGCGGCGAAAACGGCAGGGTTTACAGCTATGAGAGCAGGGAGGAGTTTTACAAACTTTGCCGGCGCAACTTGGATTGGGCCGGGTTGGGGGCGAATGTAACCCAACACTGCCGGGATATTGCCGAGGGTTTTCTGGAGACCGGGGCAGACGCGCTTTTTCTGGATGTGCGCACCCCCTGGGCCTATCTGGATCAGGCGGCGGCGGCGTTACGGCCCGGGGGCTGCACGGCCTTTCTTCTGCCCACCACAGGGCAGGTGGAGGAACTGCTTTTGGGGTTGGAGCGGGGCGACTTTGCCGAAGTGGAGGTGGAGGAGCTTTTACTCCGCCGCTGGAAGCCCCTGCCGGATCGCCTGCGTCCGGATGACCGCATGGTCGCCCATACCGGGTTTTTGGTCTTTGCCCGTAAGCAGCGTAAAAGCGAGGCATTTGAGCAGGCCGCGCCCAAGGGTACCCGTGAGCGCAAACAGGATGCGGCGCGCTTGGGCAGATTGGCGGATGAATAATTGAAAAAATTTATCCTTAAAATTCATATATAAAGCCTGTCTATTGGTTTAATAAGGCCAAAAATGTTCTGAAAAAAGTTGACTGTCTTCCCGGCCTGGGGCATAAGGCATCCCCTGTGCTTTATGCCGTTTGGAGCAGTGAATATGCTCTAAATATGACCGGCGCAATTGATTTGAAAAAGTAAAGCATTGATGGTTCTTTGACAAAGGAATAGCGAGTCGGGTTTGAAAGAAATCAGCCGGCAGTCTCATGCGGGCGGAGGCATGGCCTTTGCTTGTGTGGGACGCAGAGCGGCCAGAGATGGTGCTCGAAGGTTTATCATTTTAACTGGAGAG
>JAITGZ010000197.1 GCA_031280335.1 Deltaproteobacteria bacterium
TGGGCCGTGCCGCGCTGGTGCGGTGATTCAGGCATCAGGGCGCCTTCGCGAAACTCGTTGATCTTTTCAAAATTGACCATTTTTTTGATATCCGCATAGTCAATGAGGCGGATCTTGGCCACTTCGTGCGAGGTGCGGAAACCGTCAAAAAAGTGGCAGAAGGGCACGGAGCCTTCAATGGCCGAAAGATGCGCCACCAGGCCCAGATCAAGGCATTCCTGCACCGAGGCCGAGGCCAGAAAGGCAAAGCCGGTTTGGCGGGCGGCCATGACATCCTGGTGATCGCCGAAGATGGAGAGGGCCGAGGCGGCCAGGGCGCGGGCGGCCACATGAAAGACGCCGGGCAGCAGTTCGCCGGCAATCTTGTACATGTTGGGGATCATGAGCAAAAGGCCCTGCGAGGCGGTAAAGGTGGAGGTCAGCGCCCCGGCGGCCAGGGATCCATGCACGGCCCCGGCCGCGCCCGCCTCGGATTGCAGCTGGCGCACCCGCAATACCTGATCAAAGATGTTCTTTTTGCCTTCAGCGGCCCATTCGTCCGCCAGCTCGCCCATCACCGACGAGGGTGTGATGGGGTAGATGGCGGCGGCGTCGCTCAGGGCGTAAGCCACATACGCCGCGGCTGTATTGCCGTCCATGGTTTTCATTTTCGGGGCCATAACATTCTCCTCTTGAGTTGAAAGGGGGGTTAAATCAGGAAACGCCTCCATCGGAACATGCCTTGGATTTTTCAATCAGGTCCTTCACCCGGCTGGTCAGTTTGGGCAGATCCGGCTTGGAAATTTGATCGTCCGCCCCGGCCTTGCGCCCGTCCTCCAGCACCACCTGGGAGATAAGGGAAGAAAAGAGTACCACCGGCAGCGTGCGCAGCTGCGGGTCGTTCTTGATTTTACGGGTCAGTTCGTGCCCGCCCATTTCAGGCATTTCTATATCTGAAATGACCAGATCCACAAACGCGTCCAAAGGTTTGTCCTGCGCCGCGCTCTCCTGCTTCCACTTCTCCAGCTTTTCCCACGCCTCCCGGCCGCAGGTGGCCTGCACCACGCCATAGCCGGATCTGGTCAGATAAGTGGAGATGGTTTTGCGGATCATGGCCGAATCGTCCGCCACCAAAATAGTGCGTCCGGCACCTTCCCGTGGGTCGGCAACTTGCGCCGCGTTATGCTCCAGCCCCAAAGAGGGGTTCATGGTGGATATGATGTGTTCCATGTCCAACAAAAAGACAATGCGCCCGTCAATGCGCATCACCCCGGTTACGCTGTCATGGCTGAAATATTGCAGATATTTGCCCGGAGGCTCCACCTTGCTCCAGGTTATGTAGTGGATGTGGCTCACTCCGGAAACGGCAAAGGCCGTAACCACGCCGCTGAACTCCGTGACCACGGCCACCTTGCGCCCATCGTTGCCGGGCAGGGGTTTTTTTTCAAGCCAGGAGGCCAGATCCACCAGGGGCATCACCCGGTCGCGCAGATTAAAGGTACCCATGACCGCAGGGTGGTGTTTGCCGGGCACCCCGGTTACCGTCTCCGGCACACGGATTATTTCCAGCACCTTGGCCACATTCATGCCGAAACAGCTGCGGTAGGAACTGCCATCCGCCAGAACCTCATCCAGGTAAAATTCAATTACCTCCAAAGCGGTATCGCGTCCGGATTTAATTTCGTCGGTCATCCAATCACCCCGCCTTGGCGGTTTTGGCGCTTCATGCCTCAAACCCGGCAAAGCGCACGCACCTTGCTACCATATTCCAAAAAAAAACTTATGGCAATCGCAGAAAAACCTGGAACCTTCCGCCATTGCAATGATTTCGGCGCGGTAAAAACAGATGCCGCCGTCCCGCCCAAGACTGAAACAGCCGTATTTAAGCATTTTCAAAGTTAAAATGCCTAGGCTTTATTGCCCTCCGCAGCCTGGCGGAAGGCCTTGTTGATCATCCCGGCCAGGGCGCGGGCCTGATCCTCATCCACATTGATATAGCGCATGCCCACCAGGTACCCGCCGGAATACGGCTTGCACCAGATCACCTCGGCAATGGCCGTCAGATATTGCTCCGCGTCGTTTTCATAGACCTTGAAAAAACTGGGGGAAAACTTGTTCAGCATGGGGATGTTGATGCGCGCCTGCACACGGTCCCCAGGGTTGAAACTTTTGGACGATTCAATGCTCAGGCCGCCCGCGCTGATGTCATAACAGCGCGTTTCCAGCCCCCTGCCCCCGCTCATGGGAAAACTCAGGGTGCTTACCTCCACCGTGAAGGTACGATTTAAACGGCCATGACGGCGATTCTCCCGGCCAGATGCTTTTCCGGTCGTCATTATATGCTCCCTCCGGCTTATTTTTAAATCTTTTAACGCATTTTGTAAGATAGTTCCAACATGTTTCTGCCCTTTTCACCCGCCGGGGGGTGCCGGACCAGGCGGAACGCGCCCCACGCGGGATAATCCGGAACGCGCGGCCCCGCTTTGGACAGACCGGACGCACGCGTACCCCGCACAAGATTTCTTGGCAGAAGCGGCAAAATGGATTAAAAACCATCTCACGTTGCAAACGGATTGGGGGCATACCCCCAAGGCGCACCAAAAAAGGCGGGACAATACCCATGCGCAGCAAACGAACGCGCCCAAACAGCCGCAACAGAAGAGCGGAGCGCTCCAGGGCCTTTCAGATTCTTTACGGCCTGCTCTTCCACCCGGCGGATTCCCCCGCTTTTTTAAGCCGGCACTACGCGCTCTCGCCCTATACCGAACCCTGCGGCGCGGATGGGACGGAAGAACCCTCTCCACAACCCGAAGCCCGGGACGCGAGCGAACCGGCTGAAAATTGCCCTCCCCCGGCAGACGCCTGCGCCGGCTCGGAAAAAACCTCTCCGCTCCCCGCCCTGCCCGAACTGAGCCGCTATGGTGATGAAGACCGCGTGCGCATCATCACCCCTGAACCAGGAGAGCGCCCGGAAGGCTTCGCCTGGATTCTGGCGCGCGGGGCCTGGCTGAACCGCGCCCGCCTGGACGAGCTGATTGCCGGGTTTTCGCAGCACTGGCGGGTGGAGCGCATGGGGCGTCCGGAACTCTCCCTGCTGCGCCTGGCCCTGCAAGAACTGCTTTTTCACGATGACACCCCGCCCAAGGTGATCATCAATGAGGCCATGGAACTTTCCAGGCAGTTCGGCGACGCGGCGGCGCGCAGTTTTATCAACGGCATTCTGGACGCGGCGGTGAAAGCCCTGGAATCAGGCCGCCTGCAGCGCGCTCCTTTTATTGAAATATGACTGGTCCGTCCGGGGGCACCGCCCCCGTAACCCCCGCCCAAGGGGCCAGCCCCTTGGGAAACCCGATCAAGTGGCTAAATGGACATATTTGCCCATGCTCCGCCTTATCCCCGTCATTCCTTGGGCATAATGACAAGACGCTTTTGGGAACCCGTTTATTTTTTCAGTCGCGTAGCGCTTGAAAAACCTTCCGGGGGGGATTGGGGGGCCATCGGCCCCACAAATGGGGTTTGGGGCGACAGCCCCAAATTGAAACCCAGATGGGGTTTGGGGCGATAGCCCCAACAATGGGTATAACGCTTGAACCATTGAGGATTATATGAAGGCATACCTAATCGGCGCGGGTCCCGGCGACCCCGGCCTGCTCAGCCTTAAAGGCCGCGACATTCTGGCCAGGGCCGATGTGATCATCTACGACTATCTGGCCAACCGGGATTTTCTGGATTACGCGCGTCCGGAGGCGGAAACGCTCTATGTGGGCAAGCAGGGAGGGCGCCATGCCCTGCCCCAAAAAGAAATCAACGCCATCATCGCGCAAAAGGCCCGGGAAGGCAAGGTAGTGGCCCGGCTGAAAGGTGGCGACCCCTATATGTTCGGACGGGGCGGCGAAGAGGCGGAGTACCTCGCCAGGCACAATATCCCTTTTGAAGTGGTGCCCGGCGTGACCAGCGCCATTGCCGCCGCAGCTTACGCCGGCATACCGCTGACGCACCGCTCTTATGCCTCTTCCGTCATCTTTGCCACCGGACATGAAGACGCGGACAAGCTGGAATCAGCGCATAACTGGGAAGCCCTGGCTCAAAGCGGTGCCACCCTGGTTTTTTTCATGGGCATGAAAAACCTGCCGGAGATTTGCGCCCGGCTGCTGGCCGCCGGTCTAAACCCGCGCACCCCGGCGGCGCTGATCCGCTGGGGAACCACCCCCCGGCAAAAGAGCATGTCCTGCTCCCTTAAAGCTCTGCCGGCCGAAGCGCAAAAACGCGGCTTTACCGCCCCCTGCCTCATTGTCATCGGCAAGGTGGTAAACCTGCGCGACAGCCTGAACTGGTTTGAAAAAAAGCCCCTCCTGGGCAAAGGGGTAGTGGTGACCAGGGCCAGGGAACAGGCCAGCGACATGGCCGCCCTGCTTACGGAGCGCGGCGCCCAGGTCATATCCTTCCCCACCATTGAAATACACCCCCTGGAATCCTACGCCGAAGCGCGCAAAACCATAGGCTGCCTGAATGCCTACGACTGGGTGATCTTTACTTCCGCCAACGGAGTAATCCACTTTTTCGAGCAGCTCCACGCCCTCGGACGGGACACGCGCGCCCTGGCCGGATGCAGGGTGGCGGCCATAGGCCCCGCCACCGCCCAAACCCTGGAAAAACACGGCCTCCGGGCGGACTTTATACCCGAACACTTCGTGGCTGAAAGCGTGGCGCGCGGGCTAAACGCCCTGGGCGTGAAAGACCGGCGCATCCTCATCCCCAGAGCAAAAAGCGCCCGCGACCTCCTGCCGGAACAGCTGCGTCTGGCCGGGGCGGAGGCGGACGTGCTGCCCCTGTACGAAACCCGCCCCGGAGACGCGCATAAGGAAGAATTTTTGGAACTGCTGCGCCAGGGTGAAGTCCACTGCATCACCTTCAGCTCGTCTTCCACCGTGGAAAACTTCTTTTCCCTCATCCCTGCGGAACTGCTCAAAGAACACCCGCAGGTAAAACTCGCCTGCATCGGCCCCATAACCGCCGCCACCCTGGCCAAACACGGCCTGGCCTGCTCCTTTCAGCCGGTGGAATACACCATCCCCTCCCTGGTGGAAATGCTGGCGCAAAAACTCTGACCGTTCCCAAAATACGCCGGAGCGCGGGGCTGCACCCCTGCTGGATAATCAGGGCTACCGCCCCGCTGCCCAGCCTGGGGAGCCATTGGCCCCCCAGCCCCCCGACCAGGGATTTTGACCAGCGTTGGGATTACCAGTGAGAAATCATTTTTTATTTTATCCCTACGAGGTCCTTGACGCACTGTTTTTTCATCTCCAGGTTGGCCAGCTTGGAGTACATGACTTTTTGCGCCTGAGGGGACCCCGCGCCGTGCATGCTTTCCACCAGGGCCACGCCGCCGGTCATGTTTTCCAGCAGGCGCAACACGCGGATTCTGTCTTCCGTGGGCACGGAGGCTGTGCCGCGCAGGTATTTTTGCACATATTTGCCCACTTCCGGGTGGTTCATGTCTTTTTCCGAAGGCATGGTGGCCAGGATGCCGCCGCCTATATCCTGGGCCAGCCGGTCTATTTCGTAGATGAGGCTGGTGACATTATGTTTGCTGCAATTGGCCAGCAGGGGGTTCACGTAGTATGCGCCCGACGCGGTTTTAGCGCCCTCGGCGGAGCAGGCGATGGAGCAGCAGTAGAGGGTTTCAGTCAGGTGGATCATCTGGTTGAGCTTATCCTTGACATGGGCCGCCTTGGCGTAGCCGCCCATGTCGGCGGCCAGGGCCGCCGCGCCGATGACGATATCGGAGACGCCGCCCTTGCAGCCGCCGTAATTCTGGCGGTGGTAGCTGGCGAAACGCTCCACCAGTAGCCCGGCAAAGTCGGTTTCGCCGCACATGAAGACTTTTTCCCAGGGCACAAACACATCCTCAAGCACGGTCAGGCATTCGCCGCCCACCACGGCGAATCTGGGGTTGCCCTGGTCCAGGTCGCCATCGGCCTTGCGCCCGTCGTTGGTCTGCCGGCCAAAGATATGCAGCACGCCGGGGGCGTCCACAGGCAGGGCGCAGGCAACGGCATAATCCTTGTCGTCCGGCCCCATGGCCATGGTGGGCATGACCAGCATCTCGTGGGAGTTGATCATCCCGGTCATGTGGCATTTGGCCCCCCGGATGACAATGCCCTTGTCATCACGCTTCACCACATGCACAAAAAGGTCCGGATCGGCCTGTTTGCCAGGGGACAGCCCCCTGTCGCCCTTGGGGTCGGTCATGGCCCCGGCCACCATCAAGTCATTTTCCTGAACGTACAACAGGAATTTTTTCAGGCGCTCGTGGTATTGGGTGCCCAGAGCCTTGTCCATTTCGTAGGTGACGGTGTAGGCCGCGTTGAGGGCGTCGCACCCCACGCAGCGCTGGTAGCAGGACCCCGTGCGCAGGGAAATGGCCCGGAGCATCTTGACTTTTTTCACCAGGTCTTCGCAGCTCTGATGGACATGAGTGAAGCGGTTGATGGTCTTACCGGTGAGGTGCGAGCTGACGTTGAGCAGATCTTTGCAAACGGGATCAAAGGCCATGTCGTAGGTCATGGCTGCGGCGTTGAAATGCCCGCGCAGGAAAGGATTTTCGGACAGAGTGGCGCTGTCCAGCAGCTCGCCCATGAAATATACCTTGATGTTCCTTTTGCGCAGGCTTTCAATATACTCTTTGCCGGTCAACATGACGTTTCTCCTTTGCTGGGGTTGGGGGATTAAAGCCTATGACCGGTACGGAGGCAAGAACCATACCAAAGGCGGACGTCCGCCGCACGGGACGCGCGGCAAGGCGCTTACACCACCCGGCAGGAGCCGGATATAGGAAATATTTCACCAAGGTGCCCGGCACCCCGGCCGAAGGGGGCAATCCCTTTGGAAACCCAATTATTGAGGAGGGGGGGCGACAGCCCCAAAAATGTGTGTAATTTTAAGGAAACACTGATTAATTCGGGGATCCGCCCAGAACCCCCGCTGGGGGGAATAAGAAAGGGGCATGTTCGCCCAGGCGTTACTTTACCTCTGCCATCCCTCTGCACAACAGCAAGGTACCCTCAAGAGAATAAATCAGCATTTCCTTAAAGTTGAAATGCTCTAAGTATTGTATCTCTTTTTCAGCGTTCCGTTTCGACAGTTTCAAGCGGGCGGCCTTTTTGATGACAGTGGAAGGATCCACACCGTTATGCAGGGCGGCCTGCCGGCAAGAGCCGTAGCGGGCAATGGCGGCCTGCCAGAAGCCCGCTTCAAACTGGGCCAGGGCGTCGCGGTAGTGGCCGGGGTACTGGACGGCAGCGGCGCGTTCCTCCTGGCGGCGCGCCGTCCAGGGCAGATGTTCGGGCAGGATTTCACGGGCCGGGCTCACCAGTACCAGGCGCTCGATAAGGTTTTCCAGTTCCCGCACATTGCCGTGCCAGGGGTGGTTTTCCAGCAGGTTATAGAGGGACGGGGCAATGGATTTTTGGGCGTGGTGTTTGGCGTTGAATTTTTTCAGAAAGGCGTGGGCCAAGGGGATGATATCCTGGCGGCGTTCGGCCAGGGGAGGGATGTACAGCTGCAGGATATTCAGGCGGTAGTAAAGATCCACCCGAAAACTCCCCTTTTCGATCATGGTTTCCAGATCCTTGTTGGTGGCGGCGATGATGCGCACATCCACCGTGCGCGGGCTTATGCCGCCTACCCGAAAAAATTCCTTGTGCTGCACGAAGCGCAGCAGTTTTACCTGCAGGAGCAGGGGGAGTTCTCCGATTTCATCCAGGAGGATGCTGCCGCCGGCTGCGGCCTCAAAAAGGCCGATGCGGCCCCGGCGTCTGGCCCCGGTAAAGGCTCCTTCCTCGTGTCCGAAGAGTTCCGTTTCCAGCAGGTTTTCCGGTATGGCCCCGCAGTTGATTTTCAGGAAAGGAGCCCGTGAGCGCTCGCTGTTGAGGTGTACGAAGTTGGCCAGCACCTCCTTGCCCACGCCTGATGCCCCGGTGATGAGCAGCGGCGCTTCCACCCCGGCGAACTTGACCGCCTTTTTGTACAAGGTATCCATGGTGGGGGTGGTGATGGCGTCTTCGTTGCAGATATAAAGCTGCTTGGAAAGTTCCTCCAGTTTCTGGTCCGACTCTTGCAGCCTGGAGGTGGTAACATCCAGCTCCTCGCGCAGCTTGAGGATTTCCGTCATATCCCGCACATTGGTCACCACACGGAATATCTCCCCGTCTTCGTTGCGCACCGGGCTGCTGGTGATGATGCTCTGGCGGCCTCCGGCAAAGCGCTGGGTCAGAGTCACGGTGTCCCTGGATTCCAGTACCAGGGCCGTGCCCGAGGGGGAAAAGAGCTTTTGCATATCTTCATCGTACACGCTGCGCCCGATGATCTTCTCCCTGGAAATGCCCGTAGCCTTGGTGTAGTTGTCGTTGATGCGCAGGAGTATCCCTCTGTCGTCGGCCACCACGAAGCCGTCATGGGAAGACTCCAGAATGGTCTCCATTTCCAGATTCTGGGCCTGGAGCTTCTGAATCTTCTTGTGGAGCCTTTCCAGACAGGCCTCGTACAGGAGCACGCCTTCTCCTCCACCCGGGAGGCTCTGGGGAGCAGCCCCGTATTCCCGCTGCCCCAGGCAG
>JAITGZ010000088.1 GCA_031280335.1 Deltaproteobacteria bacterium
GTCTTTTCAAAAAAAAGTCTGACGCCAAAGAGGAAGGCCCTGTGCCGGATAATCCCTATCTGGCGGCGCGGCGGGAGTGGCTGGAGCGGTATGGGGACTATGTGGCCCAGGCGCATAACTGGCGGGTGATGGCCCTGACCGCGTTGCTGCTTTGTCTGCTTTCGGCGGCGGGCAACGTCATACAGGCCATGCAATATAAGGTCGTGCCCTATGTGGTGGCGGTGGATTCTCTGGGCGGGGTGCATTCATCGGGCGTGGCCAAGAATCTTCAGCCGGGGCAGGTGCCGGCGGTGGCCATTCAGGCGGAGCTGGCCAACTATGTGCGTAACTGGCGGACGGTTACGGCGGATGTGGATTTGCAGAACCGTATGCTGGCGCGGCTTGTGGCTTTTTCCACTTCTGAAGCGCGGGTTTTTTTGCAGGAGTGGTTTCAGGCGAACAATCCGTTTGAGAGGGCTAAAAATCTGCTGGTGGCCGTGGATTTGAAGGGTTTGCCGCAGCAGGTGTCACAGAACGCCTGGCGGGTGGAGTGGACGGAAACCTCACGCAACCGGCAGGGCAAGGTTATGGAGCAGGTGAAGTATGAAGGCACTTTAAGCATCGGCATAGCTCCGCCCGCGTCGGAGGAGGACATTATGCAGAATCCATTGGGGATCATGGTGGGCAACATTTATTTCAGCCGTCTATTGCAGCAGTAGGTGAGCGTTATGAGACAAAGCGCGGCCGTAATTATTCTTATCCTGATGTTTTCGCCTTCCGCTGCGGCGGCGGATGAGCAGGCGATTTATGAACATGCCTATCAGGATGCTTTGCGTAACCAGCAGGTGGGCGTTGTGCGTGATATGCCGGACTATCTTTCGCCAAGGCAGGTTCCTTTGACCAAGGCGGAGCGTGAAGCCATGCAGATGGCCTCTGAATGGGCCAAAAATCCCAACAAGCCGATCATGCTTTCCAACGGCAAGGTCTCGTTCATGTACGGCGCAAGCATTCCGACTGTTATTTCCGCGCCGATGAAGATTACGGATTTGGAATTTGAGTCCGGGGAAAACATACAGAATGTTTTATTGGGCGATACGGCCAGGTGGCAGGTGGACAGCGGATCAGTGGGGGCTGTGCCGCATTTGTTCGTCAAGCCATTGGACGCGGGTCTGGAGACCAATGCGGTGATTACCACCGGCAAGCGCGTGTATCACTTGCGTTTTATCAGTCAGCGCAAGGACAGTATGTCTTATGTGGGATTTATTTATCCTGAACACAGTCTGGCCATAATGCGCAATCAGGCGGCCAAGGAAGAAAAGGACGCGCGTTTTAAGAGCTTCAGCGGTCCGGCATCCGGACATTTTGACATGACTTCCCTGGATTTTCGTTATGACATTTCAGGTTTTGCAAGCTGGAAGCCTACGCAGGTATATAATGACGGCATGAAGACATATATCAGGCTGCCTGACAACATACAGGAGACACCGATATTGGTAGCCAAAAACAGCGGCTATCTGGTGAATTACAGATTTGTGAACAACGTTTATGTGGTGGATGGATTATTTGATGAATTGTCGTTGGTGTTGGGCGTTGGGTCAAGTCAGGAACAGATCAGCATAAAGAAGATTGAGTAATGGCTATATCCAGGAAAAAGAACAGCGATCCGCAAGGCATTGAGCTTGCTCCCGGCCCAAAAGCCTTTCTTGCCAGGTCCAAAAAGCCTTTGGTGGTGGGTCTGACGCTTTTGGGCGTGTTTTTGCTGATTTACATTGTAACCATGACGCAGCGCGGCCAGGTCGCGGAACAGCGGCAGGAGCCCGGTATGGCGGTGGAACGGCCTGCGGATAATGCCTCAAGAACAGGCGGGCATGCTTCCGGTTTTCAGGGTCTTGTGCAGCACAGCGGCCCTGCCGGCGGGCTGGTGGATGACGCCTCTCCGCCTCCGGAGACGGGCAGGGTGCCGGCACCCCAAGAGTCGGTTCCTGATGAAGGCGGTCCACGGCTGGTTACGGTGCATATACCTTCATCCAAGGCCGTGGGACGCCTGGGTGAAGCGGACGATGATTTGATCCGGGAACAGGAGGACATACGGCGTATGCGGATGGAGGCTTTAAGAAACGCCATTAACTCCCCTTTGCGGACGGGCGTCCAGACGCAGCCCGCCGGCGCGGCGGGCTTTGCCGCAGCCTCGGCAGGTGTGCCTTTTGCCGCGCCTTCCGCCGCGCCTTCCAGGCTGGATATGGATAAAATCGCCGCGCACATACGCGGGGACTCGCCGGATACGCAGGCCAGATTGGACGCGGCCGCGTCCGGCGGCGGTTTGGGCGGGGGCGTGGATTTTTTCGCTTCCGGCGGGTCTGGAGCGGGACAAGGCACGGGCAGCGCCACAGACAGTTCCTGGCAGTTGGGTTTTCAGCGTCAGCCGGGCAAGCCTTTTGAGCTTAAGACCGGGGCGTTGATCCCCGGCGTGCTGATTTCGTCCATCAACTCTGAGCTGGCCGGGGCGATCAGCGCTCAGGTAAGCCAGGATGTTTTTGACAGCGCCACCGGCCGCTGGCTGCTCATTCCAAAAGGCTCAAGGCTGTTCGGGGACTATGCCAGTGATGTGCGTCTGGGTCAGTCGCGGCTGTTTGTGTCGTGGAAGCGCGTTATCTTTCCGGACGGCAGTTCCATCACCCTGGGGGAGATGCGCGGCTCGGACGAAGCCGGGCAATCCGGCTTTGAGGATCAGGTCAACAACCACTATGCGCGCATTTTCGGCAGCGCGATCCTGATGAGCATGATTACCGCCGGCGTAACCTACTCGGTGGATCAGTTTAACCGGGATAAGCCGGCGGATGCGGCTTCGGTGCAGAGCGAGGCCAGCGTAGCCTTGGCGCAGCAGATTGGGCAGGCTTCCATGGCCATGCTGCAACGCAACATGAATATCGCGCCTACGGTGGAGATACGTTCGGGCTACAGATTTTTGGTGGTGGTCGCCAAAGACCTTGTTTTTAACGCGCCTTACGCGCCGATGGCGGCGAGGTAGCGGCTTTAGCGTTTAGAGAAAGGATTTGTATGAGGTGCCGAAAATGGAAGCAAGTTGTTTAGCCATTTTTAAAGAAATGCGGCGTTTTCCGCTTTCCAGCTCGGACACGCGGGTCTGGGCTACGCCCAGCCTTGCCGCCAGTTCCGCCTGGGTCATATCCTCCAAGCTGCGGAAACCGCGCAGGATCATGCCTGGATGGGCTTCGGGGAAAGCTTCTTCAAAGGTATATAATTCTTCTCCTTCATCGTTGACCAGCCGCTCCTGGACAGTATGCCCCATGTCCACAATTTTATCTTTGATGGCTCTGCCCAAGCCCATGTCGTCCGCGCCGGGCAGGGAAACAATGATTTCCGTGAAATTTTCAGTATGGCGCATTTTCATGTGTGCCAACATATTGTATCTCCATAATCTTTTTTTGTTTATCCAAAACCTTCCAGATCACGACATAGGTTGGTCTGCCTCCGTTCAGATGGCAATGGTAAGTATTTGGTCGTCCGGCCAGCTTCCCGTAATGTCTGCGGTTTTGCTGCACGGGGCCGTCCGTTGCAAGGGCTTTAAACAAAGCCATGAAAGCGAGTCTAATTTCCTGGGGCAGGCTCTCTCCACTCTTCTTGGCTCTGCCGTTAATACCCACGGTCCACACTTCTTTCGTGTCCATGAAATTAATATATCCAAAAAAGATATATTGTCAAGTGAGGTGAGCTTATGACGCAGGCTTATGGGTTGCCCTCCGAAGAAAAGGCTTCAGGCTCGCTCAGGTGGTTTTATCCGCTGCTGATGCTGGTTTTGCTCATAGCCGGGGCGGCGGCGGCCACGCAGTATATCGCTTTTAGAACCGGCTATCACCCGGCGTTGGGGCGTCCGTTATTTTTCATGATTTATCCGCCCTGGGGCTTTCTTAAGTGGCGTCCTTTGCTGCCGCCGGCGACCTTTGAAAATGCCCTGCGTTTGGGGATTATGCTTTTTGCCTTACCACAGATTGTTTTTTTGCTCATCGCCGTGCAGCGGCTGCGCAAGCCCAAAGGGGACAAAAAACTGCACGGTTCGGCGCGGTGGGCGGATATGACCGAGATTGAGGAAACAAGATTGCTGGACGGCAGCGGGGTCTATGTGGGCGGCGTGGTGGATAAAAACGCCATTCGTTATTTGCGGCACAACGGGCCGGAACATGTGCTGTGTTTTGCGCCTACGCGCTCCGGCAAGGGTGTGGGGCTGATTTTGCCCACTCTGCTGTCCTGGCCTGGATCATCCCTTACTTTTGACATCAAGGGCGAAAATTGGGCGCTTACCGCCGGGTATCGCAAGGGTCTGGGACACAAGGCTCTGCGTTTTGATCCGTCAGACGCTTCCGGAGCATCGGCCTGCTTTAATCCCCTGGAAGAAATACGTCTGGAATCGGACAAGGCCATTCCGGACGTGCAGAATGTGGCCGGCATGCTCATAGACCCGGACGGCAAAGGGCTGGAGGATCACTGGGCCAAGGCGGGCTTCGCCTTTATCGGCGGCGCTCTGCTGCATGTGCTGGTGATGGTCAGACAGAGCCGGAAGCGCGGAGCCAATCTTAATGATCTGTGCCTGGCCCTGGCGGATGAAAGCCGGGAAATCAAGGAATTGTTTGATGAGATGCTGGCAACGGACCATGCCGCGTACATGGCGGAGTGTTTTCCGGATTCCTCGCCGGAACACGGCAAGGCCATTCATGATTTTGTGGCCGGTTCAGCGAGGGAAATGCTGAACAAGGCGGAAAACGAGGCCAGCGGAGTTGTTTCCAGCGCTTTGGTGAATTTGGCCCTGTACCGGGACCCGGTGGTTACCAGGAACACCTCGCGCAGCGATTTCAGGGTGCATGACCTGATGAGCCATGCCGTGCCGGTTGACTTGTACCTGGTGGTTTCGCCGGCGGATATTGACCGGCTGCGCCCGCTGATGCGCCTTGTCATCAACCTGATCATGCGCCGGACAACGGAAAAGATGGAGTTTCAGGGCGGGCGCTCCGTGGCCGGCTATAAGCATCGCCTGCTGATGATGCTGGACGAATTCACGGCCCTGCGCAAGCTGGACATTATTGAACGGGCCATAGCTTACTGCGCGGGATACGGGGTCAAGCTCTACATCATAGTGCAGGATATTGTGCAGCTCACCGGGGTTTACGGCAAAGACAACGGCCTTATGGCCAACTGCCATGTGCGCATAGCTTACGCCCCCAATAATCCTGAAACTGCCCGGCTGCTTTCTGAGCTGACCGGCAAGACCACGGTGGTGCAGGAAAAGGTCAATATCAGCGGCCAGGGCAGCAAAAAGAGCAAAAGCCTGAGCGTGCAGGAAACGGCCAGGTCTCTGCTCACGCCGGATGAGTGTATGCGACTGCCGGGCATTAAGATTGACGGGCAAAACCGGGTAACCCGGGCCGGCGACATGCTGATCTTTGTGGCCGGACGCAACCCCATTTACGGCAGGCAGATTCTTTATTTCAAAGACGATACCTTTATGACGCGGGCTAAAACGCCCGCGCCGGAAAGGTCGGATTCGCTCTGTCCGGCTGTGGATCAGCGTGATCAGCTTGAACCTGAGGCGCAGGAGGATGCCGGCACGGATGCCGTCGAGGTTATGGACGCCGCGCCGGAAGCGCCTGAAAGCGGCCTAAATCCGTTTGCTGAACTTTGACTCCAAAGGAGAAAATCATGAAAACCATAATCGTTTTATTTTTGACTCTGGCGCTGCCGTTGCCGTTATGGGCTTCTGAATTCACAGATTGGCGCAATGATTACGAGGATCAGCTGGTTTATGGGGATAGGCGTCTGGCTTGCGAGGCTATTTTGTGTCTTTCATCCATTCACCAGCCTCCTGAATGCCGCGAGTCTTTGATTCGCTACTATGCCATCAAAGTGTTTGAAAAGCATGTGTTCAATCTCAGCAAGACCATACGGGCGCGTGAACAGTTTTTACAGATGTGTCCAACGGTTAAAAATGAAGCTTCATCTTCCGGTGATTTCAACAGCCTTATTCAGGTGATGTCGTCAACAATAAATGATTGTAGCGTATATGGGCTGAATCAGCGCAAGATATATTATGCCAGGGCTTTTGACGTTTTAAAGGCTGTCTGGAGCGAATGGAAGATTCTTGGGAGAAATAACAACGATTATAATAATAGAAAACAAAAATATTATTTTGATAAATCCGCTTTTCCTGATTGTACGCAGCGTCAACTTGATTACGCGGCCAAGCTTGCCGCGGGGCAGGAGCAAGCTCCGTGGTCGGATGATGATGGAGTCGCGCATTACCCCATCCCGCTGGTGTGCTATCAGTCCAGAGAAGAAGCGGATCCTGTTCAGCCTGAAGACTGCAAGCAGCTATATCAGCATGGCGGCACGGAGTACGGGACTCTCAAGTATGAGAATGGGCGTTGGCGCAACTAGAGCAATTTCACTTTGAAATTGCTCTGGCGGCGGGGTTCGCGTAGCGCCGCCGCTCGCCTGTGAGGCGTAGGCGAAATTCACTTTCGCCGTTAAGCGCCGAGCAGAGCGTCTAAAAGTTGAAATGTTCTAAAATAATGAGGTGGTCATGATGAACGTAAATTTGAAAGCGGAGTTGTTCAACGCCATTCAGAAATGGCGCAAGGCTAACGGGCTGCACGGCGTTCAGACATGCGGTAGTTGCAGACATGCCGATTCTCGCGAGTTTCCATTGCTGTTTTGCCTGTTGGCGCAGGATGAAATTAAGTTTCATGATCGGCGTTTTGCGCCGACTGACACCATGCAAATTTGCGACCGATACGAGTCCTCTCTTTTTTGATATGCGGGGCACGGAGTACGGGACTCTTAAGTATGAGAATGGGCGTTGGCGCAACTGAAACAATGAGGTGGTCATGATGAACGTAAATTTGAAAGCGGAACTGGAGGCAGCGGCTGCGGCGGTTTTGCGGCAAGCTGAAGAAGCTGATGGGGCATACGGCATACCTGTTGATCCGGATGTGGCGGATTTTATGGGGGCCTTCCGGGAAGACGCTCTTTCTTTGAGCGATGTCATGGAAGCCGGCGCGCCGGTTGAACAGGAGGAGGCTGCCGATGACTGACAAACCCAAACGCAAGCCTTTTCATGAAGAGTTTGCGGAAAAGATTATTGAGAGCCTCCAGGCGGGCACTGCCCCCTGGCAACGGCCCTGGCATCCCGGCGTGCATCTCACGCCGCACAATCCGGTATCGGGCACGGTCTATAAGGGCGTGAACCGCATCAGCCTGTCCATGTGCGGCCATGACGACCCCCGCTGGATGACCTTCAAACAGGCCAATGATCAGGGCATGAGCATCATGTCCGGGAGTAAATCCAGGCCAGTTGTCTATTACCAGTTCACAAAGGAAGAGGATCGCCTGGACGAAGACGGCAAACCCGTTCTTGGTGAAGACGGCAAGGTGTTGAAAAAGACAGTGGAGCTGGAAAGGCCGATCATGCGCTTCATCAGCGTTTTCAATGCCGAACAGATCAAGGGCATGCCGCCTTTGCAGCTGACGGACAAACCTTTTGAGTGGGATCCGGTGGAAAAGGCCGAAGGCATCCTGGCCGCGTCCGGCGCTGTGATTAAGCATGATCAGAGTGACCGGGCCTTTTACCGGCCCTCTACGGATTCCATCCACCTGCCTCCGCGCGCGAACTTTGAGGACGCGGGCAAATATTACTCCACGGCCATACATGAACTTGGCCATTGGACGGGCCACTCCTCGCGCCTGGACCGGGGCTTTGAGCCGTTCGGCGAAGGATACGCCCGCGAAGAATTGCGGGCGGAAATCGCTTCCTGGATGCTTGGGCAGGATATCGGCATCGGCCACGATCCTGGCCAGCACGCGGCCTATGTGGCCTCGTGGATCAAGGCTCTGAAAGATGATCCTTTTGAGATTATGCGCGCCTGCCGGGATGCGGAAAGCATCAAGGAGTATGTCATGGGGTTTGGCTTGGAGCGGCAGGTGGAACAGCAGCTTGCCCGCGATAGAGAACTTGACGGTCATGGTTTGGAAGGACCTGAAGATATTGCGCATGAACACGCGGCGGCGATGTATCGGAGTCAGGCGGAGACAGTGGAAGAATTTGTGAACAGCATACCGCAACACGGCAACATTCAGAAGTCAGTATTTCATCTGCGTTCTGTAAATGGCAATCCTGTGGAACTCGCAACGGATCAGGTCAGGCATATCAGAAGCCATCATCCAGATTTCAATGAATGGGAACGCATACCGGATATTGTTGAACATGGCAGGACTATCCCTGTGGGCATTGACAAGTTCACAAACAGCCCGACTAAAATTTATATTTTGGAAGAAGGCGACAAATCTTTTGTCGTTATCGGTGCATCTGTATCTGGAAGCCAGAGGAAGGAAGGACATATAGCCAGAACTGTTACACTGACGGCATTCCATGATGACACAACAAAGGTACTTCATTGGGCAAGTCGCCATGAAAAAGAAAACGCCCTCTCTCCGTCTGATGTTAACCAAACTACCTCGCGTGCTGACGGATACTCCAGCTTGCCGCGCTCCGCTGATGCGGAGCATCCCACGAACCTTTTCCGAGATGGCGTTCCAGTGTCAATAAATGAACTTGATGAGGAAGTCAATGGCTTTTTGCAAGAACGGACAAAAGAAAGAGCCATCACCTATTCGAGCGCCGGTAGGACTCCGGCTTCATCCCCGGCCCGCGAAGGGGCCGCGCTCTCGAACCTCAGTGACGGCTTGGAAAAGAAATTAAAGACTTTCGATGAAGAAGTCAATGAAATTCTAGGCAGAACACGGGACGAAGAAAAAACCTTCCTTGCGCATGAACACGCGGCGGCGATGTATAAGGCGGAGGATCCATCTATTTCTGATTTTGCCCGGCGCGTTGGTCAGGAAGAAAAACAACATAAATCCTATTTTGGGCTTATGCCGGATCAAGGCGTCTTTTCCGGGATAGAGGTTATTCTGCCGTCCGATTCCGTTAAACACCGGGATAAACGGCATCCAGACATGACGGATCAGGATATGGACAGGTTGTCGCAGGTACTGGCCGCATTGACTCCAGAACAGGCGTGCCTGCCCCAAAATGATGTACCTCGATTTTCCGGGAAGGGCATATTGGCCTGGGCTGTTGTTAATGGGCAGGCTTATGGATTGATTCTGGAAAGCGTGTCGCCCGAACGTGTGATCATTGCCTCGTATTTCAAAGACCATGAGAATACTGTGCGGGCGTGGTTTGAGCAGGAGGGAGATATAAAAAAGGCTGTCATGACGCCAGCGGCTCTCTGGCCTGCCCAAGCCTCAAAAGAGGACGTCCTTCATGATCAGCCTTCTGAAGAAAGAATAGCCGAACCTCCAGTTGAAGTCAAGGCAAATTTGGGCGCTGCCAAAGAAAAGACCTT
>JAITGZ010000141.1 GCA_031280335.1 Deltaproteobacteria bacterium
ACGTCCTATTCCACTGTCCTGTGGAATAGTCGCCTACGCGGTGTCAAAGCATCGCTGCGGCAGGCAAAGCCTGCCTGCGCCAAACTCACGGCAAGGATTTGCGGGCAAATCCTTATAGAGCAGTTGAACATTTTCAATGTTGAACTGCTCTAAGGAAACACTGATTAATTCGGGGATCCGCCCCCAACCCCGCTGGAGGGAATAATTCCCCCCAGACCCCCTTACTATTTTTTAGCCGCAAAGCGGCTAAAAACGGATGCGGGGTGCAGGGGGATCAGCCCCCTGCCGGGGGAGTTTGAGGGGGCAGCGCCCCCTCAAGAGAATAAATCAGCGTTTCCCTAATATTGGCATCACTGCAAACCTTGTGCCAGGCGTTGTACCAGCAGGATTTCACTTCATCTTCCGTAAGGTCTGCGCCAATAAAATTGGCACAGGTTTCTCCGTGAAGGCTGTTCAAATGATCAGAGGCATAGCCCAAAACATCGGGCGGGGCAAGGGGTAAAAAAGCGCCGGGAACGATCTTGAGATGGTTTAAAAGGCGATATATGCGCCTTTTTGCGCGTCAGAAACCCCGCCTCCGGGCACAGCTAAAATTTTTCTTGCGGACAGAGGCTGTTTTTGGCTATAGAAAGACTGATATGTTTAAAAATGCCGTGCATTCCATTTGCGCCGCCGCCGGCTGGAAAGAACCCCAGGCGGACGGGCAGGGCCGTTATGCCTTTTCTCTGGAAGGAGGACTGGATTTTACCCTTTCCTCTCCCGACGGTATGCGGCTTTTGGCCCTGGCCCCCCTGCTGGTGGCGGATGACGGGCTGGATATACCCATAGAAACGCTGGAGGAGGTTCTGCTTACCGCTTCGGCCCGCTTTGCCCGGATGCGCTCCGTGCTTTCTTTGGAAGAAGACACGGGCAGGCTTACCCTGCATGCCTTTTTTGCCCTGCGCGACGCGGGGGATAAGAAGCCGGTGGAGTTTATGGAGGCTTTTCTTAATGATCTGGCCTTTTGGAAGGCTCAGCCGGCTCTGTCCGCGCGGCGCGAACAGTGATGCGATATGGCGGAATATATGCGTAGCTGCGGCCGGATCATCCTCATCGGGCTCATGCTTTTTTTGTCGCCCATGGCGGTGGCTGCGGGTTTCGCCGCCGGCCTGAATGACCTGAAAAAACCCTATACCCACAGCTCACAGCGTGAGCCTCTGGCCGCGCTGCTTTCGGATTTTGCCGTCAGCCAGGGGTACAGCGCCTCCTTTACCAACAAAATTGACGGTCTGGTCAACGGCGAGTTCACAGCCATGCCCCCGCGCTCTTTTTTGGCGGCCATGCGCGCCGGTTACGGGGTGGAGGCTTATACCCTGAACAGCACCATGTATTTTTTCCATCAGAGCGAACGGCGGCGTGAGGTCTTGCGCATAAACTCCATGCTGCCTTCAGAGATGCGCCGGGCGCTTTTGCGCATGGGCGCGCTTTCGGAAGACCTGCCCAGCGATACCTCCAGGAGGGAAAGGCTGCTTTTTCTGGAAGGGCCTGAAGGTTATGTGGCCGGCCTCATTGCCTCCATCCGCATCCTGGAGGACGCGCAGCATGAAGAGATGGCCATCAGGGTCTTTCCCCTGAAGCACGCCTGGGCTGACGACACCAACATAGAAGGTGCCACGGGCCTGACCGTGCTGCCCGGCGTGGCTTCGGTGCTGCGGGCCATAGCCACCGGTCAGCCGGCGGTGACCAGCCCGGCGGCGCGCACTTTGCACAGCAGCGAGAGCGGCCCGGCCCTCATGGGCACGGGGCTGGTGGGGCGCAGGACGGAGGCGGCCGAAAAACCAGCGGCCAAACCGGCCACTGCGGGACCCAACATCATTGCCGAACCGCGCAGCAACGCTGTTATTATTACGGACAGGCAAAGCCGCATGGAATATTATGAGGCGGTCATCGCCGCCTTGGACAAACCCATGGATCTGGTGGAGATCCACGCTGCCATTGTGGATATCAACGCGAGCTACACCCGCAGCCTGGGCGTGAACTGGGGCGGGGAGCGACTGAGCGGCGATTTTGCCGGCAGCGTGGGATCTCTGGGCGCTCCCGGTGCGGCCCCCGCTGCGGGTTTTGCCGTAACTACCTTGTACAATACCGCCCTTAATTCCCTGTTTTCCAATATCCAGGCCCTGGAAGAGCGGGGGGACGGGGCCGTGCTTTCCCGGCCTTCGGTGCTTACGGTGGATAATGTGCAGGCATCGCTGGAATATACCACCACTTTCTATATCAAGCTGCAGGGCGTGGATGCTGTGGATATGGTGCCCGTAACCAGCGGCACCGTACTCAAGGTTACGCCGCGCATCCTGCGTATGCCTGACGGCAAGCCCTCACGTCTTTCCCTGACCATTGTCATTTCCGACGGATCCGACCCTTTGAGCGTGAACCCATCCTCCTGGGTGGACGGCATACCGCCGGTGAAAAAGGTTACCATCAACACCCAGGCCATGGTGGCCGAGGGGCAGAGCCTGCTTTTGGGCGGTTTTTATTACGAACGGCGTTCCGATGACCAAAGCGGCGTGCCCTGGCTGATGAACATACCCTTGTTGGGGGCGCTCTTTCGCCGGGCCGGCGCGGATGTGCAGCGCATGGAGCGGATGATTATCATCTCGCCCCGGATCATCTCTTACGATTTTTTGGATGTGTCGCCTCCGGACAGGGTGGAGGCACAGCGCTTTGCCCTTTCGCCCGAAGCCGCGCATTATGAGCTTAAAGAAGATTTTTACGATACGGCCCCGAGGGGGAGCGGCTGTTTCGGCAGCGTGGCGCGGCCGGAGGGTAAATGAACTTGTCTGTTGTCCCTTGGGTATCAGGGCAGGGGGCCGGCCCCAGCTCAAGGTGTGAACTAATTTCAAATGT
>JAITGZ010000186.1 GCA_031280335.1 Deltaproteobacteria bacterium
GCCGAGCAGAGCGTCTCAAATTTGAAATGCTCTAAGATTGTTGTACTATTGAGGCGATAGCCCCAAGCCCTAATTTGTGGAGAAGTTATTCCCCCCCAAACCTCTTCAATGTTTTTAGAGTAATTTAAAAGTTTCAATACGCTATTATAACAAATACTTCCTCAGTTTATCCAGTACTACATTGAAATCCAGCGGTTTGCCCACATGATCGTTCATGCCCGCTGCCAGGCATTTTTCAATATCCTCACGAAACACGTTGGCGGTCATGGCTATGATGGGTACCTGCCCGGCTTGGGGATGCTCCATGCCCCGGATGCGCCGGGTGGCTTCATAACCGTCCATTTCCGGCATCTGCAGATCCATAAAAATCATGTCATAGCGTTCCGGGGCTTCATTGAACATGCGTACCGCCTCAACGCCGTTTTCCGCGCAATCAATGCCTAGACCCGTGGGTTCAAGCAGGGTCAGCACAATCTCCCGGTTCAGCTCCACATCGTCCACCAGCAGAATATGACGTCCCGCAAAATTGTCTTCAGTGGATTCCGGCGTGGACGGCAGCCGGTCCGTCCCCATACACTCGTTGATGCAATCGACTATGGCGGAAGGGAAAAGCGGTCTGGCAATAAATTTATCCACTCCCGCGCTTTTGGCCGCGCTCTCCATATCATTCCATTCAACGGCGGAAACGACGGCGACCGCCACAGTTTTGTCCGCACGCGCCTTAATGCGCCGCGCAAGTTCCAGACCGTTTGTTCCCGGCGTCTGCCAGTCAATAAAACATATATCGTAAGGAGGGGCATGTTCCGCCATATCCAGGGCCGTTTCCCCGTCTGCCGCAATATCGCAGACAACATTGAAACGCTTGGCGATATTTTTGAAATAATCTTGAGCATCCGACACGGCGTCCACTGCCAGCAAGCGTAAGCCGTCCCAGTGCAGGCCGGTTTCAGCCTGGGTGCGCTGGTCTTCGCCGCCGCGCTTGAGCCGGACGGTGAAAATAAAGGCGGAGCCTTGGCCCGGTTCGGATTTTACCTGTATATATCCGCCCATCATCTCCACAATGCGCTTGGAGATGGCCAGGCCCAGTCCGGTACCGCCGAATCTGCGCGTGATGCTGTTCTCGGCCTGCTGGAAGGATTCAAATAAACGGGTCTGCTGCTCCATATTTATGCCTATGCCCGTGTCAATAATCTCCACGCGCAGGTCCGCCTCGCCGTCTTCCCTCGTTACAGGCGCGTCTGCGGCTTCTTCCAGGTGCGCCTCCAGGCGTATGCTTCCGCGTTCCGGGGTGAATTTAACGGCATTGCTCAGCAGATTGGATACCACTTGCGCCAGGCGCAGATCGTCTCCCATGAGTACGGGAGGAATGTCCGGATCAATATATACGCTTAAACTCTGGTGTTTTTCATCTACTTTAAAAGTGACGACATTGACCACCTTTTGCAGCATTTTTTCAAAATTAAACGCTGTGGGAGAGAGATCGAACTTGCCCGCCTCAATTTTGGACATGTCCAGAATATCATTGATGACTCCCAACAGATGGGTGGAGGCATCTTCTATTTTGCCCAGGGCGTAGTCCTTTTTTTTCAGGTCAGGAGAAGAACGGCCTATGGAGATCATGCCGATTACGGCATTGAGCGGCGTGCGTATTTCATGGCTCATATTGGATAAGAAATTGCTTTTGGCGCGGCTGGCGGCTTCAGCCGCTTCCAAAGCCGTTGCCAGGTCTTTCTGTAACCGTATCAAATCATCAATGTCGTCCGTACTGCCCACCAGTCCGATCACCCTGCCCTCTCCGTCACGTATGGGCGTGGTGTGCGAATGATACATCCGGCCGTCAATTTCGCCGATCCAGTCTTGCGCCTCACCCTGAAGGGTCTTTTCCACTCTTTCTATGATATCCTGGTGGCGGTTTTTCGGCCGCGCGGCATACAGGCTTTTACCCTCCAGAAAATCCGGGGTAACGCCTATGGTATGCAGATACAGGCCGTCAAAGGTAGTGATGATCTTGTCTTTGTCCACGCTCCAGATCACCCCGCTGTAGTTGCCGATCACCGCACGCAGCTTGTCGGTGCGCTCGCGCACCGTAGCCTCCATCCTGGCCCCGAATTTCCTGTTGCGCCAGAAAATGACCAGGAGCAGGACAAATACGCACAGGCCCAAAGCCATGGAGCCGAACAGCCAGGGCCTCTGCGCCTGCGTGATTTTCACGCTGTAGTCAAAAACCTTGTGCGACCAGCGTTCGGAGATGCTTTCCAAATCCATCAGCATCATGGCCTTGGAGATGATGGAGGCCAGAATGACTTCACTTTTGTTCAGGCCGTAAATGGATTGAAATGGATACTTGAATACGAGATTAGCCTTGAAACCCGGCCAATCGTTGAAGTTGGTCAGGCTGAGCAACAAACTGCGCGAAGCCATGACCAGATCGACCTCTCCTTTCTCCAGGGCTTTCATGGCTTGCATGGTACTCGCGTATTCCACCTGGCGCACATGGTTTGGAAACCAGGAATGGAATCTTTCGGCATAGGCGCTGTCCGCGATGAGTCCCACTTTGGAGTAAAGCACTTCGTTAATATTCACATCCGGATAGTCATCCTTGGAAATCAAGGCGTAATAGTCGGTTTGATAAGAAACGGATGTCCACAAAAAACGCCCTTCGCGCTCTTCGGAATGAAGCAATTCCGTTATCAGGGAAACCTCTCCCCTTTCCAGTGTTTTCAGCAGATCCGGCCACTCCATGCCGGGCTGGTTGAATATGGCGAACTCAAGCCCGGTGAAGGCGCTGATTTCTTTCAACACATCAAAGGCGATGCCCTGCCAGGCTTTTTCATGCTCATTATAAAAGCTGGCCGGGTAGTTGTCATATTCAGCGGCCAGGTACACCGGCCGCTTGGAGGCGGCGCGGGCGCGCAGATATTCCTTTTCTTCCTCATTCAGGCGCGTAAACAGCTTATGATGCAGATAATCGCTGTATCCCCGGTTGTAATAGCGGGCGAGCTGATAACCGGCGTTATTTTTTAATGCCTTTTGTATTACGGAAATGATTGGGACAAGCATCTGGTTTTGCGTACATAAGGAGACAGGGCTGTAAATCATGGGGAAAAAAGGCTCGGAGATCACATCGCTATAAGTGTCAAAGACGGCTTCAGCGCTGTTTTCTTCAAAAAAGGCGTCAATTTCGCCATGAGCAAGCTTACGGTAGGCCGTATTGTAATCTTCAACGAAAAACACATCCACCTGCCTCTTTTCCTGCGCAATCACGGCTTCATAGGTCGTGGTGCCGCGTAAAAAGGCGTAACGCAGGCGGCGCGTCCTGGCAATCTGGTGCAGGGATTCGCTGCCCGCAATACGCATGAGACTGATGGAGCGTTCGGCAATGGGCTCGGTCATAAAATATTTTTTACGCCGTTCCGGGGTGGCCGTGAGTTCTCCGGAAAAATCAATTTCCAGTGATTCCAGCCCTTTTATCAGATCTCCCCATTCATAGACCGCCGGTTTGAAAGATAAGCCGAACAACCCACTCAGCCAATCGCAAAACAGCTTGGAGTAACCGCCTATATCACCGTTTTCATCATAAAAGGTTTCGGTACTGAAGTTCATTCCAAAAACAAAGTGGTTCTTCAGACCGCGCAGGGCTTCAATGGCTTCTATCTCTTCCTGCGTAACTCCAGGGATGTCCTGATAATTGTCATAAACGGGATATGCCGCATTATTCACTGGGGGCTTTGTTTCACAGCCCAGGGCAAGGGATATGATTATAATAAAAAACAGGGTAAAGGCACCTTGGGCTTTCATGGGCATACTCGCTGTATTCTTGATCCCGCCGACATTTCATCACCGCTCAACATAAATAAAATCCCCGGCGGTCTCGTGCCCGCCTCCGGTAAGGCAGATCCCGCCGGAAGAAGAGACCAGAAAAGTGTTTTCCAGTCCGATCATGCCGCAGCCCGGAAGGGTGATTTTAGGCTCCACGGCTATGGTCATATTTTCTTCCAGAGGTTCCGTAAAATTATC